>JAGREL010000233.1:0-1151 GCA_020446575.1 Novosphingobium sp.
CCACGCGGCTCGAACAGATCCTTGCCTGGGCCGGTGAGGACTTCGACGGGGTCATTGTATTTGATGAAGCCCATGCCATGGCGGGCGCAGCGGGCGGCGAGGGCGCGCGCGGCAAGGTCAAGGGATCCGAGCAGGGCATTGCCGGCATTCGTCTGCAGAACGGCCTGCCGCGCGCCCGCGTCGTCTATGCCTCGGCAACCGGCGCGTCCGATGTCAACAATCTTGCATACGCGACCCGGCTCGGTCTCTGGGGTCCCGAGACGGCCTTTCCCGATCGCACGAGCTTCGTTGCCGAAATCCGCCAGGGCGGGATCGCAGCGATGGAACTGGTCGCCCGCGACCTGAAGGCGCTCGGTCTCTACACGGCGCGCGCACTCTCGTTCGCCGGCGTCGAGTACGACGTGCTCGAACATTGCCTGACGCGGGACCAGATCGCGGTTTACGATGCCTATGCCGAAGCCTGGGCGATCATCCACGCAAACCTCAAAGATGCGCTCGAGGCCACGCGCATTGTCGATGCGGACAGTGGCGATACGCTCAACGGCGGCGCCAAGGCGGCTGCGCTCTCAATCTTCGAGGGAACCAAGCAGCGTTTCTTTGCCCAGCTGCTCCTCTCGATGAAATTGCCCAGCCTGCTGCCGGCCATCGAGGCTGCACTGGGAGCGGACAATTCGGTCGTCATCCAGCTGGTCTCGACATCGGAAGCCATGCTCGATCGCCGGCTTGCCGAGCTGTCGGATGCCGAACGCGCGTCGCCCGATATCGATCTGAGCCCGGCTTCTTTCGTGATCGATTACCTCGAGAAGAGCTTTCCGGTTCGACTGATGGCGGTCTTCACCGACGAGAACGGAGCCCCGCGGTCCGAACCAATGAGCGACAAGGAGGGCCGTCCGGTGCTGTGCCGCAGCGCACTTGCAGCCCGCGACCGCATGATCGAGCAGCTCTGCGCTCTGCCGCCGATCGCAACGGCGCTCGATGCCATCCTCGAGCGCTTCGGCACCGATAAGGTCGCCGAAGTGACCGGACGCAGCCGCCGGCTCGTGATTGGACCGGACGGGAGCCAGGTTCTCCAGTCGCGCTCGTCCCGCTCCAATGTTGCCGAGACCCGCGCCTTCATGGATGGCACGAAGCGCATTCTCGTCTTTTCCGAT
>JAGREL010000233.1:1178-5845 GCA_020446575.1 Novosphingobium sp.
CATGCCGATCTCGATTGCCCCAACCGGGAACGCCGGGTGCATTTCCTGCTCGAACCGGGCTGGCGGGCCGATGCCGCGATCCAGGGGCTGGGCCGCACGAACCGTACCAACCAGGCCTCGGCCCCGCTGTTCCGTCCGGTCACCACCGACGTGCGCGGCGAGCGCCGCTTCATCTCGACGATCGCACGAAGGCTCGACAGTCTGGGTGCGCTGACCCGTGGCCAGCGCCAGACCGGCGGGCAGAACCTGTTCGATCCCGCCGACAATCTCGAAAGTACCTATGCCAGGGAAGCCCTGCTCCGCTGGTTCGGCCTGCTGTTCGAAGGCAAGCTTGACGCCGTCGGCCTCGACCGCTTCGAGGAATTGACGGGCTTGCGGATCGCGGCGCCCGACGGCGGCATGGTCGATGACCTGCCGCCGATCCAGCGCTGGCTCAACCGGATCCTTGCCCTGCCGATCGGCTTGCAGAACGCGATCTTCGATGAATACCTCGCCCTCGTCGAAGCACGGGTCGACGCCGCGCGGCAGGCGGGCACGCTCGACCTTGGCGTCGAGACGATCCCTGTCGAGAGTTTCGAGATCTTGTCCGACACGCTGCTGCGCACCGACCGCGTGTCTGGCGCCACCACGCATCTTCTCGAAATCGAAATCGCCCGCGCGCTCCGCCCGCTGTCGCTCGAACGGCTCGATGCATTTCACGGGATCGGCGACAAGCACCATCGCTGCCTGCGCAACGCGCGTTCGGGCCGGGTGGCGCTCCTCGTGCCCGCCTGCAGCCTGCTGACCGACGAGGGCGAACGCGTCCGCCGCCACGAACTGATCCGACCCTTGAAGCGCACCTACCTGACGGACGAGGCACTGGCTGAAAGTAGCTGGGAGGACATGGGCGATGCCGCATTCCGGGCAGCCTGGAGCGAGGAGGTGGCCGAGGCCGGTGCCAGCCTGAAGCGTGAGCGGCTCTACCTTGCCACCGGGCTACTGCTGCCGGTCTGGGACAAGCTTCCCGCCGAGCATGTGCGGGTCAGCCGGATTGCGGCCGGCGATGGCCGTTCGCTGATCGGGCGCGAGGTGCCGGTCGCTTTTGTTGCCGACTTGTACCGGGCACTTGGTATCGAGGGTGGGCAGGTGCTGCCGGTCGGCGAGGTCGTCACGGCTGCCCTGCAATCCGGTCGCGCACAGGACATCGCCGGACCCGATGACCTCAAGCTGAAGCGCAGCCTCGTCAACGGTTCGCAGCGGCTCGAGCTTACCGGGTGGTCTGCCGCGCGCCTTGACTGGTACAAGGCGCAAGGCTGCTTTACCGAGATCATCCGTTACAAGACACGGCTCTTCGTGCCGACCGACCAGGCAGAGCAGATCCTTGAGCGGCTTGCCGCTTGCTAGTTCGCATGTCGGCGGGTTTTGCTGTTACTCGCAGTCAATCCCGTCATTGTCGCGGTCGAGGTGCCGCCCGTAACCGGGATCACCCCTGCGCACGGGTGCTGCGCCCGCCGCGCGTGCGGCGGCGCAGTTCGGGAAATAGGTGCTCGATCCGCTGCTGCGTTGCGGCGGACTGGCCGGTGCGGCACTGGACCCGCGGTGGCAGTGCCGCGTTCCCGCCTTGCGATCGTAGTGACAGCCATCCGCGGCAAGGCCGCCGCCATGCGCCAGAACCGGACCCGCGTTGCCGAGCGTGGCAACCGGTGCCGCGAAGAGCAGGGCGAGCGGCCCGAGAAGTTTCATGTCTATTTCCCCCAAAGCCGCGATGACAAATCCCCAGATGATGCTAGCCCTAGCCCCCTAACGCATGATGAAGACAGGAAAATACCGATCCCATGGGGCCGAAGCGGCAGATTGCAGGAGCGCTTCTCATGTTGCTGGCGCTGACCGCGATGATGCTCGCCATTGGTGAGGGCTGGACCCCGATGAGGAGGTGAACGAGATGCCAGGAGAATCCGAACCGAAGTCGAACCTCGCGCTTCGCATCGAGTTTAGCCTTTTGCTAACCGCATGGATCCTATCGCTGGTCTGGATGATGACGAGCGTCGTGAACTGGCTGGACTGAATGCGGCAGGACAATCCGATCCGCAGTCACCGCGTGAGGGCCTTCTGTAACTGGCTCGAGACGGTGCCGTTTGGCGAGGAATTCGACGAGCGCCCCGAATATGCATTCTTCACCGACCTCACCGAAGACGAACTTGTCGCGGCCGAGCATGAACTGGTGCGCCGCTATGCGGGCCTTGCCCACCGCGAAGACATGAAAGCCCTGACTGGCCTGGGTCAAATTGCTCCGCGTGTCTCGGACAATGATCAGTGACCCCCGTTGTCTCGATTTACAGGGCGGTGAATGGCCTAACAAGGTGTAAACAAGTCACAGAATAAAATATAAAAATCTAGTTGATCTCTCGATTTATTCCTTTATTGGGGCGGTCACTCTCTTCCGGGGGAAATAAAAGAGGGAAATACATGAGGAATGTTATTCTGTCCGGCGCGGTCATCGCGTCGGCTATTACTACGCCTGCGCTCGCTCAGGAAGCGGATGCTTCCGGTTTCTACATCGGCGCTCTGGCTGGTTACGACAGCGTCGAGCTCGAATACGATGGCCTCTCGGGCGACGAAAGCGATGTGCTGTACGGCGTGGTCGCAGGCTATGATGCCAATCTCGGCGGTGCTGTAGTCGGTATCGAAGCCGAAATCGCCGATTCCGGCGTTTCGTCCACAGCAACCGACATCTTCGAATTCGATGACAGCGCGACGCTGAGCGCCAGCCGTGACCTTTACATCGGTGCGCGCGTCGGTGCGCGCGTCACCCCGAGCATCCTGCTCTACGCCAAGGGCGGTTACACCAATGCCCGCGCCAAGCTGAGCTACACCGACTCGTTCGGCGACACCTATAGCGATTCCGACACGCTCGACGGCTACCGCATCGGCGCCGGCGCCGAGTACACTTTCGGCAACTTCGGCTTCCGCGCTGAGTATCGTTATTCCGATTACGGCGAGTACAGCTACGAAGGCGTCAGCACGGGCATCGAAGCGCGCCGCAGCCAGGTCGTCGGTACCGTCGTCTACGGCTTCTGATCAGATAATCTGCCCCGGATAAGAGTTCGGCCCGGTCTCCTGCGAGGTCGGGCCGTTTTGCCTTTCTCCTGGTCGCGTTTTCTTTTGGCGGTCCGTGATGTGGATTGCAGTCCCTATCGGACCGAGAAATCAAATATCCGGGCGCTCATGGCACCAGCCGTGCCGCCGCTTCCTAGCGAGAAGATGAAGCCGTATTCGCCGGGCTCCATGACCGCATCGGCCTTTACTTCATAAACGCCGGGACGAACCAAGTCGTAATGAAACGGGATCCGGTCCTTGTCCATTACGCCACTCTTGGCACCGGCAATGTTCATGCTCCCGACCCGGGCTTCGCGGCGGCCCTTCTTCTGTTTCAGTTCGACCAGCGTAAATTCGGCCGGCGACTGGACTGTCGTATTCAGACCGCTTGCCCATGCATTGGATGCACTCGCATCACTCGCGTTGTCGAAAAAGAAGTAGAAAACCGGCTTCGTCGTCGACTGCACGGGGGCAGTTTCGTCCTGGATCGCGACCTTGACGCTGGCGGAGGCAATCCCCCCGGTCAGCGCGTATCCAAGTATGCCGCCGGTCTTCGCCTGGTTTGAAACCGTGGCGTTCATCCTGTTCATGCGGGCGTCTGATCCCGATCCCTGCAGGAGATAGACGCCTGCCGGATGCGGGACCATCGGATCGGCCGAGTCCAACGAATATTCCGGCTTGGAATTGGCACCTGTGCTGAGCATCGCCGCGATGACAGCGGAGGAAACGCCCTTCTGCTTGAGCTCGATCATCTGATCGGTGCTCAGATCGAACGTTGCGTTTTCGCTTTCGATCTTGGCCACGATCGCCTCGTCACCCAATCCCATCTGGGACAGCTGCAAGACATCAGCCACCGACAAGGGTTCGGCCAGAACCGGTGAGCCAGCCATTAGGCCCATTGCGGCCAGCGCGAACGACAAGGATTTTTTCATGAGCCCCCTCACATGGAAATGAAGGCCTCTCTTGCATTCATTTCTTGCCAATTCAACTTGTCGTGGACGGCATTTGCCCGGACACGACCTGCGAAGACATCCAAAACTTGAACGGGTTAACGCGGTATCGATCGCAAGTTGCCACAGGCTCTTGCGGCTTTGCGCCTGGAACCAACGCTCCGCGCTTCGCCCGATTTGCCATCGCCGCGATCCGATCATCCTGCTCGCTCATTACCAGTTGAGAGGGGAGGGGGCTTTGCCCTGATTGCGCCCAAGGATGCCGGTTGTCGGCATGCAAGGTCGCTCAATCAGGAGTACATGCCATGATCAAGACCATCCCGCTCAACAAGCTCGCCCCTTCGCCGCGCAATGTGCGCAAACACGCCGATCCTGCCGCCGATGCCGAGCTGAAAGCCAGCATTGCCGCCAGCGGCCTGCTGCAGAACCTCATCGTGCGTGCCGGTGCCAAGGGCAAGTTCGAGGTCGAGGCCGGCGAACGTCGCCGCCGCGCGCTCGTCGCTCTCGCCGATGACAAGGTCCTGCCGCGCACCCATCCGGTGACCTGCCTGGTGCTCGACGAGACGGCAAGCGATGCGGTCGAGACCAGCCTTGCCGAAAACTTCCACCGCCTCGCCATGAACCCGGCCGACGAAGCCCAGG
>JAGREL010000234.1 GCA_020446575.1 Novosphingobium sp.
GCTTCGTCAACCTCGGCGGGATGAAGCTCGACCCCGGCTTCGACATTGGCTTCAAATCGATGGCAGGTCCCTCGGCGGTCGGCGGCGCGACGCAGTATAACTCGCAGTGGCACGTCCACTGGTATGCGTACCCGCTGATCTACTGGATGGAGATCGTCGCCGATTTCCTGTGCCTTGAATCGGGCTCGATCGACATTCTCTACATCACCGAGATCGACCCGCTCTGGCAGGACAGCGAGCTCACTGCGATCATCAACCCTGAGGCCGTGCTGTTTGCCAATCCGCTGGCGCTGGCGGCATGCGCTGCCGACTGCGTCCTCGCAACAGCCAAGCTGCCGTCGGACGCGCTGTTCTGGTGCGCGGGCTGCCAGGGCACGATGTATCCGCTCAACGGCAACGTCTCGGCAACGATCGGCCATGTCCAGGCCTCGCGGCTTGCCCTCGCCCGCTTTGCCTACAAGCTCCACCGCGAACTCGTCGCCTGGGGCACGATGGGCGGCAAAGGCCTGTGCGGCAAGTACCTGATGCCGGTGATGCGCAAGCAGCAATACCGCTTCCAGGCCACCAATCCCAATCCGCAGACCAAGGGCCGCTATGCCTGCGCGCCCATTGGCGCTTCCACCACCTTCATGTCGGCAGGCCAGGTCTACCCCGCGATCGGCGAGGACATGGGCTATCTGGTCTGGCGCAAACGGAACTGTTGCGCGCTATGAAAACCTCCCTCCACCATTTTGTGCTGGCAGCACTTGCGAGCACGGCGGCGCTGGGCGGCGCGCTTGCCCAGAGCACCGCCCCGGACATCGATCTCGAGGCGATCCGTGCGCGGGCGGCTAGCGAAGCCGGTGAGGCCGATGCGCTCGCGGCCCAGGCCCGCGCGCGGGCCAACGCGGTGACGGCCGAAGCAACCGCGAGCGCGCAGGACGGTAAGGCCAACGGCCGGCGCTATGCGAACGAACCCAAGCCGCGCGGGCAAACCAGCGATCCGGCATTCGACTTCGACCGGATGGTTGTCGATGCCGGCGACCTGGCCAAGCAAGGCATGGGCGAGGCCCCTCGCTTCATTGCCTTTGCGTCGCTGTCGATGCCGGCCACCGCCCTTCGGCAGATGATGGATGACGTGACGCGCGCCGGCGGCGTGGTCGTGTTCCGCGGGCTTACGCAAGGCTCGGCCAAGGTCATGACCGATGCGTTGTCGCGTGTCCTGAAGCCCGGCGAGCAGATGGATGGTGTCGGGATCGACCCGCGCCTGTTCCGCGCCTTCGGCATCGTAGCCGTGCCGACCTACGTCGTCACCTCGAGCGACTTTGATCTGTGCGACGGGTTCGATTGCACCACCGCCGTCCCGCCCTTCGATCGCATGAGTGGCAACGTGACCACGGCCCATGCGCTCACGACCTTTGCGCAAGGCAGCGGCCCCGGCGCGAAGCTCGCCGCCCAGCATCTCGCCAGACTTGAAAGGCAAAGGCCATGAAAGGCACCTTCTTCGCGAGCATCGCGCTCGCCCTCATGTGCCCCACTCTCGCCCACGCTCAGGCCCAGGGCACCATGGACGCCGCCAAGGCCGACGGGAAAGCTTTCGGCAAGGACAAGGCCGGGACGGCGCAGAATGCCGCGACGGTCCAGCCCGATGCCAGCCGGGTGCCCAATTTCGGCGGGGTGCCGAGCCAATCGGGCTACTTCGACGATCCCGACCGGATGAGCCGTGAAGCGGCCAGTCAGACGAGCAGCAGCACCGGTTATCGCACGATGAAGGATTCGATGGATCGGCGCGCGCGCTTCGCGCCGCAGGATCTCGATGCGACTATCGCGCGCAGCAAGGTCATTAGTGACGATCCGCTCTCCTATACGAGCGGCATGGCGATCGGCGGCACGCAAGGCCGCTGCGTCCCCCTGCCTCCGGGAACCGGCACCGCCGCACGCTACATGGCCACCTGCAACACGGGCTACACAGCGACCCAGGAGACGAAGAACTGCCCGGTGACGCTCACCGCCAGGGTCGAGCAACGGCAGGTCTACGGCTATTATTGTGTTGGTGGCAGCGGGGTCGATCCAGCTACGGTCTACAACTGCAACCGCTATCCAGCGCCGCAGTGCACGGTCACGCAGTCCTACCCGATCAACCTGTGCGATCCCTATCTGGGCATCTATTGGGGTTGCAACTCGGGCGACCTCCGGGTCGATCTTGTCAGCTGCACGTCACCGG
>JAGREL010000235.1 GCA_020446575.1 Novosphingobium sp.
CCATCCCGGCCACAAGGACCGGGTCACGGGCCATGTGCTCGGCAATTACGCCAAGGACGAGCTCGATGCGCTTGCCGACATGCTGGGCGCGATCGCCGCCGAGGCGGAATGGCTGGCAAAGGGCGAAGACGAACGCTTCATGAGCGACGTGGCGCTGCGCCAGCAGGTCTAGCCGCTCGCCAAGCCCCTCGACTGCGCAGGCGAAACGCGTATTCTCGCCTTCCGGGGGAAGCGATACGAGAGGACCCAGCCATGAGCGAGATCAGCCGTCGTCGCCTTCTTGCCGGAACCGCGGCCGTTGCCGCAACCGCCGCGACAACCGCGCCCTCCTATGCGAAAGCCAGCGTCGAGCCTTCCCTCAAGGGCAAGAGCTTCCTGATCACCGGCACTTCGTCCGGTTTCGGCCGGCTCGGCGCGCTGCATTACGCGCGGCTCGGCGCGAAGGTGTTCGCCACCATGCGAAACCTTCCCCGGCCGGAAGCGGAAGAACTGGAAAAGATCGCCCGCGACGAAAAGCTCGATCTGCACGTGCTCGAACTGGACGTGCTGTCGGACGAGCAGGTCACGCGGGCTGTCGCCGTGGCGGAAGGGATCAACGGCGGACCGCTCGACGTGCTTGTCAACAACGCCGGCATCAACATCGCGGGCCCGGTCGAAGTGCAGGACATGGAAGCCACGCAGCTGTCCTTCGACACCAATGTCTACGGCTATCTGCGCATGGCGCGGGCGGTGCTTCCGGGCATGCGCAGCCGTTATTCGGGGCTGATCGTCAATGTTTCCTCGCAGCAGGGCCGGGTCATCATGCCGGGCGGCGGCATTTATTCGGCAACCAAGTTCGCGGTCGAATCGATGTGCGAGCAGCTTGCCTACGAAGTCGTGCCCTTCTCGATCGACGTGCTTATCGTCGAGCCCGGCGGTTTTCCCACCAGGATCGGGGAAAACCGCGCCCGCTACACAGGCGAACTCTACGAACGCGCCGACGAGCGCCACAAGGCGGGCTATCCCGCCCTGGTAGCGCGCATGAAGCCTTCTGACGGACCGCCGCGCGCCTGGCCCGGCACCCCGCCCGATCCGATGGACGTGCCCAAAGCCATCGCCGAAATCGCCGCCATGCCCAACGGCACACGTCCCTTGCGCCGCGCGGTTCATCCCGGCCTCAAGCCGCAACTGGAAATCAACCGCATTTGCCGCGAAACGCAGCTTTTGTGGACGAGCAACAAGCCCTTCAGCGAATGGGTCAGGGCGGTTTACGACTAAGCGCCGGGTCGATGGCCGGTCGCTGGCTGCTTGCGCTTTTCCCGCACCAGCTGGCGGCAACTGCCCAGGCCGCCGGAAAGCGCTGCGCTGCCGACAAGGCACTGGCGCGCCAGCTCAATCGCATGCGCTGACATTGCTCGAACTGGCCAAAGCGCCCTGCCCCCGCTAAAGGCGCGCGCTCAGGCGGCGTACGCGCCGCGATCAGGAGCAAAAGATGGGTTTTCGTTGCGGGATTGTCGGCCTGCCCAATGTCGGCAAGTCTACCTTGTTCAATGCGCTGACCGAGACGCAGGCGGCGCAGGCGGCGAATTATCCGTTCTGCACGATCGAGCCCAATGTCGGCCAGGTCGGCGTGCCCGATCCCCGGCTGGACAAACTCATGCAGATCGCCGGTTCGGCCAAGGAGATCGAAACCCAGCTCAGCTTCGTCGACATCGCCGGGCTGGTGCGCGGGGCCTCCAAGGGCGAAGGGCTCGGCAAC
>JAGREL010000236.1 GCA_020446575.1 Novosphingobium sp.
TCGATCTCGCCGAAATCGCGACGCAAGCGTCCACCCGCCTTGCGAGCGGCGCGTTCCATCACGCGGATCAGGCCCGTAATCGTCATTGGTTACCTCAATGCTCCTCTCCCGCCGGGAGAGGGTAAAACGCTCAGTCCGCCTTGCGGACATAGCTCCGCTCGTAAACGTCGACGACGATCCGCGTGCCGCTTTCGATGTGCGGCGGCACCATCACGCGCACGCCATTGTCGAGCACGGCGGGCTTGTAGCTCGAAGAGGCCGTCTGCCCTTTCACCACGGCGTCGGCCTCGACGATCTCCGCTTCGACCTGCTCGGGCAGCTGAACGCTGATCGGTTTCTCGTCGTACATCTCGAGCGTGACGGTCATCCCGTCCTGCAGAAAGGCGGCGGCATCGCCGATCAGGTCCGCCTCGAGGTTGATCTGGTCGAAAGTGTCGGTGTCCATGAATACCAGCATGTCGCCATCGGCGTAGAGATACTGGAAATCCTTGGTATCGAGCCGCACCTTCTCGACCGTGTCGGCGCTACGGAAACGGACATTCGTCTTGCGCCCATCGATCAGGTTCTTCATTTCAACCTGCATGTAGGCTCCGCCCTTGCCCGGCTGGGTATGCTGGGTCTTGGCAACTTTCCAGATGCCGCCTTCATATTCCAGGATGTTGCCGGGACGGATGTCCACGCCGCTGATTTTCATGGGTCTGCCTCAGATGGGAAAGAGCAATATTTGGGAAAGGCGCGCCCATAGACGGTGCAGGCGGCTCTGGCAATCGCATGGCTCCGGTGGTAGCCCGCGCGCAATGAAACGCGCAGCTTCCGTGATCGTCTCAAGCCTTGCGCTGGCGCTGTCCTTCCCGGCAAACGCGGTGCCGGGTGGTGAGATCGGAACGCTGGAGAAAGGCCGGTATGTCTGCGAACTGCCGGGCGACGCGACAGGACCGGCGGGGCGTCACGTTGCCGAAGCCGACTTCACCGTCATCAGCGCATCGAGTTATCGCACCGGTGGACGCATCGGCAGCTACCTGCTGACCGGCGAATTTGTCATCATGACCAGCGGTCCGCACAGGGGACAACGGTTCCATCGCATTTCGCTCGGCTTTCTGCGGGGCGTTGAGGCAGACGGCAGCGACGGCAAGCTGCGATGCATACTGGCAACTCGCAACAACAGCTGATCGGGCCCAAGAACAGCGGGACGCGAAACCCGAAGCTTGAACGCGCACGCTGCTTACGGTCCCCATGCCGATTTCCGACAGTTCTGTTGTAAAAATCGGTCCCATAAGCTATCGATGAACTGTCGAGAGAGCAGAGGCGAGAGGGCGATGAACATCCACTCCGGAACGATCCAGGCCACCGACGATCCCGAAGTACTGGGCACCGAGCCGATCCCAGCCCGTTACTACTACGATCCTGAATGGTTCGAGCTGGAGCGCAAGGCCATCTGGATGCGCAGCTGGCTCAACATCGGTCATGTCTGCGAACTCCCCGAGCCCGGCAGCTTCGTGCGCCGCGAGATCGAATTCGCCCACGCCTCGCTGCTGATCGTCCGTGGCAAGGACGGCGAGATCCGCGCGCTTCACAACGCCTGCACCCATCGCGGCACCCAGCTGACCAGCGAGCCATGCGGCAAGCAGTCGAAATTCAGCTGCCCCTATCACATGTGGACGTTCGGAACCGACGGCGAGCTCATCTCGGCACCGGACTTCGAGCGGTTCTACACCTCGAAGGAGTCCTGTGCCCTCAAGCAGGTGTCGGTCGACGTGTGCGGCGGGCTGATCTTCGTAAGCTTCGAACCGCAGGAATCGCTCCGCGAATTTCTCGGCCCGATGGCGGACATGCTCGAACAGGTGGCGTCCAGTCAGGCAACGACCTTCCACGAATATGTTTACGAGATCGACGCCAACTGGAAGCTGGACTATGACAATTTTCAGGAAAACTACCACCTGCGCTTCATTCATCCGAATACGGCGCAATCGGGGATCGGGGGAGAGAATCCGTTCGGCTATCCGAGCAGCTTCAGCCTTTACGGCAAGCACCGCACCCAGACGATCTGGACCAACCCTGAAGGCGAATTCACGCCGACCACGGGTCTCGCGTTCCAGAAGTCGATGCCTCGCCTGCAAGCCGACGGCCTGCTCGATCTGCCGCACCCGCGCGAATATCTCGCGCTCTTTCCCAACTTTTTCATGCTCTGCAGCCCCGGCAACAATTTCCTTCACTATGTGATGCCGCTCAGCGCGGGAAAGTCGCGGGGAGTGATCCGCATCTACTGGAAAGGTGAGGACGAAACCGCCAGCACGCGTTTTGCGCGCGAATACGGCATGGCGATCACCCGCGACATCCACAGCGAAGACGTGAACGTGATCCAGGCAGGCCAGCGCGGGCTTTCGAGCGGTGCCATCGAGCACATCCATTTCATGGAGAAGGAAATCCTCTGCCGCCACCTGATCAAGGTCGTAGAGGAAGCTGTCGAGGCATATAGGAAAGAGATCGCATAACAAGCAGGCGGGAGAGGCTCATTGGACCTTGGATTGAACGGCAAGGTCGCGATCGTCACCGGGGCGACGGCAAATATCGGGCGTGGCATCGCGCTGGAACTGGCAAGCGAAGGCGTCCGGCTGGTCGCCTCCGGCCGTGACGAGGAAGCGGGCGCCAGGCTGGTCGAAACGGCAAGGGAGCGCGGCGCGACGGACGCCGTATTCGTGGCGGCCGACCTGCTCGATCACGATGCCCCGGCGCGCATCCTTTCCGCAGCGGACAAGCTGGGCCCGGTCGATATTCTGGTGAACAACGTCGGCGGAAATGTCGATCAGGGCTTCTTCGTGGATTCCGATCCGGAGAAGTGGGCCGGCGACATCGACATAAATTTCGGCACGGTCCTGCGCATGACCCATACCGTGCTGCAGGGCATGGTCGAACGCAAGCGCGGCAGCATCGTCAATGTCGGCTCCACGGCCGGCCTGGTGGGCGATTACATGCTGCCGGTATATTCGGCCATGAAAGGCGCGGTTCACAGCTTCACCATCGTGCTGGCGAAGGAACTGGGCCAGCACAACGTCAGGGTGAATGCGATAGCACCCTATGCGACATTCGCCACCGATCCCGCGGCCTTCAGCAGAGGCAGCCGTTTCCATCCAGAGAGCGGCATATTCTCCAAGCTGGGCGACAGCGTGACCGACGAGGACCGAGCGCTGCGGCAGCGCCGGACGTTCGTCGGCAAGCCCTTCGCGACACCGGAGGAACTCTCCGGTATGGTCGCCTTCCTAGCTTCGGAACGGGCGAGCTTCATCACAGGGCAGGTCTATCCGATCGATGGAGGCGCGCTGCTCTAGTTACGGAAGAACCGGCACATAAAGCCGGAGGGAGAGCCAAGGATGTCCGATACGCTGACGCAAACCAGACTCGCGCCGCAGCCGGCGCATGTGCCCGACGCGCTGGTCTATGATTTCGATATGTATCGCGACGAAGCGCTGAACGAAAACGCGCCCGAACGGCTGGTGGATATCGCAGCCAATGCCCCTCCGGTCTTCTGGACGCCGCGTAATGGCGGTCACTGGATGGTCACCCGGTTTCGCCTGGTAACCTCGGCCGGCCGGGACTGGGAGCACTTCTCCAGCGAGCCGTTTACGCCCGAGGAGGCCGAAGCCATGCGCGCCGCGCTGCCACCCGACGAACAGATCTACCTGCCAGTCCCGATTCTGCTCGATCCGCCGGTGCACACGGCATTTCGCAAACCCCTCAACCTTGTTTTCGCCCCCAAGGCGATGATGGCGATGCAGGACAGTATCCGGCGCCTCGCAATCGAGCTGATCGAGAATGTGAAGGATCAAGGCCACTGCGAGTTCATGTCCGCCATCGGCGAACCCATGCCGGTCCAGGTCTTCCTCGAAATGTTCGGACTTCCCCTCGAACGGCAGGACGAGTTCCGCAAGATCGTCAGCGATCACCTTTCCGAGGATTTCGGCGAAGTCGCGGACCAGCAGCGCAAACTGCGCGACATGGCCAAGGTGATGGAGGACACACTGCTCGACCGGCGGGACAATCCGACCGGCGATCTCATCAGCCGCCTGTGGCAGACGACGGTCGACGGCAGGGCGCTGACGCTGGAAGACATGCAGAACTATTGCATCCTGCTGTTCATTGCCGGGCTCGACACGGTGATGAATGCCATGGGCTATGCCGTGCGCCACTTTGCCGCGAACCCGGAACTGCAGGAGGAGCTACGCGCAAATCCCGCACTGATCCCCGAAGCCACCGAGGAATTGCTGCGCCGCTACAGTTTCGTCATGTCAAACCGCCGGGCAGCCAGCGACATGACCTTCGCGGGAGCCGAGATCAAGGCGGGCGAGCGCGTCCTGCTCTACAATCCCGCCGCCAACGTCGATCCGGACGAGTTCCCCGATCCCGGCACGTTCGATCTGCACCGCGAGAACAAGGCGCATGTCACCTTCGCCAGCGGCCCGCACCGCTGCCTTGGTTCGCACCTTGCAAGGATCGAATTGCAGACGCTCTATGAAGAGATGCTCGCCCGGCTGCCGACCTTCCGGCTCGATCCGGACAAACCGGTGCGATACCGCTGCGGACCGGTGATCGGCCCGCGTTCGGTGCACATACGCTGGGACGTATGAGCTAACGCCTGTCCCGGAAAAAGCGCCGGATATCCTCGACCAGCGCCTGCGGTTCTTCCATCGGCGCGAAATGGCCGCCGGCTTCCATCTCGGTCCATTGCCGGAGATTGTAGTAGCGGTCCGCCCATGCCCGCGCCGGATGCACGAGTTCGGCGGGAAAGATGGCCAGGGCCGTCGGCGCTTCAACCACAGGCTGGCGGTCATGCTCCGGCTTCCAGGGATTGTGCGCCGCTTCGTAATAATAGCGCGCCGATGTGTGATAGCTCTGCGTCACCCAGTAAAGCATCACCGTGTCGATCAGCTCATCCCTGGTGAAACGCGCCTCGACATCGCCTCCGCTATCGCTCCAGTCCCTGCGCTTCTCGACGATCCACGCAAGCAGCCCGGCTGGGGAATCGTTGAGGGCTATGGCGGGCGTCTGGGGCTTGGTCGCCTGCAGCGCGAAATAGCCGGTTCCCTCCGAACTGATCTCCGCCATTCGGCCCAGCTTGCCCTGTTCCTCGGCCGTGTAGTCCGATGGATCGGGACCGCCGCCGGTCATGAAATCGAGTGGAACCGGCGTGGTGATATGCACCCCGATCAGCCGGTCGGCATGCTTGTGCCCGAGTTGCGCAGTTATGAAGGCGCCCCAGTCGCCGCCCTGCGAAGCGAAGCGCTCGTAGCCGAGCCGCTGCATGAGCTGGACCCAAAGGTCGGCCGTGTTCCAGAAATTGACGCCCGTCCGGCGCAGCGGCGTCGAGAAGGCATACCCCGGAAGCGACGGCACGATCACGTCGAAAGCATCGGCGGGATCGCCGCCGTAGGCTGCCGGATCCGCCAGCGGACCGATCACCTTCGAAAAGTCCCAGAACGTCCAGGGCCACCCGTGGTTGAGGATGAGCGGAAGCGGCTTCGGCCCCTTTCCCCGCTCGTGGATGAAATGGACCGGCACCTCATCGATCTCGGTGCGGAAATGCGAAAAGCCGTTCATCAGCCTTTCGCGCGCGCGCCAGTCGTACTCGTCCAGCCAGTATCCGGCGAGTTCCCGGATATAAGCGGCATTCGCGCCATATTCCCATTCGTCGTTGGCGAAATCGTCGGTCCAGCGCGTGGCCGCAAGCCGCGCCTTCAGGTCCTCCAGCATCGCCCCGGGGATATCGATGACGAAAGGTTCGATTATGGTCTCTCTCCCAGTCGGGAGGTTTTGAAATAGCGCAATTCTGGTCAATACCAACAGTCAAACATGATCCGGAAGGACAGCGGGAGAAGCGCATGCTGGATGTGAAGGCCATCATTGCCGAAGCGGAGGAAAAGGTCGGGATCGACGATCCGGAAACCAGCGTCAGCCGCAATCTCGAAATACTGCTCGATTCGTTGAACCGTGACGGCCAGCTGAGCGAGGAAAGCGAGGCGATGGCCCATCAGGGCTTCGTAGGCCGCGCGGTGGACCGCATCGAAGGCCTGAAATGGATGCAGGAATATCCCGAGATCGCAGAAGAAGTGATCGACAGGCCGGTATTCCTCACCGGCCTGCCACGTTCCGGCACGACCTATTTCCAGTACCTGTTCGACCGCGACAGGCGCTTTCGCCTGATCCGCACATGGGAAGCGATCATGCCCAACCCGCCGCCGGGTTTCGATCCGGAATCCGTTACGCGGCGCAAGGAAATCGAAGCGGAATTCAACGCGAAGATCGCACCGAAGATCGAAGGCTTCGACGCGCTACACCTGATCGATGAGGACGGACCGCAGGAATGCCACGTATTCATGGAACAGGGCGTCGCCGCCGCAGGTTTCTTCAACCTTTACGACGTGCCCGACTTCTTCGATTTCCTGATGTCGGACCTCGATCTCAAGGTAGCCTACGAGGTCCACAAGCGCCAGCTCCAGCTGCTGCAATGGAAATTGCCGAGGCCGCACTGGGCGCTCAAATATCCGAATCACGTCATAGCGATGGAGCAGATACTTCAGGTTTATCCTGATGCACGCTTCGTCATGACTCACCGCGATCCGGCGCAGATACTGGCATCCATCTCCAAGATGAGCTTCACGCTTCGCACGGCGCGTCAGGCCGGTGCCGTCGATCCGCACCGCGTCGGCCGGCAGATGCTTGGCTTCATCAGGCGCCATATCGACCGGATCATGGACTTCTGCACCGGCCCGAATGCGGATCGGGTCACCCATGTCGATTACTATCGCCTCGCGGATGACCCGGCGAATCTCCTCAGCGAAATCCATGCCGGCATCGGCATCGATACGCCCGACGACGTTCGCGAATCCATCGCCGGATGGCGCCGCGAAAACCCCAAGGGCAAACGCGGCGCGAACAAATATACGCTGGAGCAATTCGGGATCGACGAGGACGAGGCGCGGGAGCTTTATTCCGACTACAGCCGGCATTTCGACATCCCCAGCGAGGCGGAAGGCACGGCGGCAACCGCATGAGCGCTAGCTCGGAAGCTCTCACGGGCGCCATCGCCAGCGCGCGTGAGCTGGTGGCTGCCGAAGCGCCGGACGCCGCGACTGCGGCCCAGGGCGAGGCTTATGTCGCACGCGTCCTGACGTCGCAGCTTGCCGGCGGCTTCCTGAGCCATCTGCTGGCCGAGAACGGATTTGCACGGGCGCTTCCCACTCATGGCGGGCCAAATCCCGACTATATCATGCTTCATTCCGGGGTGAGCAGCACGCACACCTATCGGGTGAACGGCCAGCTCAACAAATCCGAACGGGTCGGCATCGGTCTTTACCGTTTCGACGAGACGGGTGCGATCTTCGAAGTCGGATATGCCGCTTTCGACCGAAGCAACACCGGCGCGGACGGCAGCTTTTCGCTGGAGCTCTCCGCCGAAGCGCATGGTCCCGGCACGATGGCCATTGCTCCGGAAGCGCGCGTGATGCTCGTCAGAATCCTCCATCTTGCAGTCGGGGAGCCCCCGGCAAGGCTGGAGCTGGATGGTCCTGCCTTGCCGCCCGGCCTCGCGCTCATGACCGGCAGCACCGACGGCGCCCTCACCTTCGCCGCCAACGGCCTGATCAAGACTGTCGAGCAGTTCCTCGAATGGACCCGTCTCACCAGTGCCAGGCCTAACTGGATCGGCCCCGCCCCGCCGCCGATCGCCGCGGCGGTTCGGGCTGAGCCGGAAACCGACTATTTTCTGGGGTATTTCGATCTCGCGGACGGCGAATGGCTGGAAGTGACGATGCCGGAAGGCCTTCCCGGATACTGGTCGCTACACGCCTACAATCACTGGACCGAGCACCTGCAGACCCAAGGCGTCCACAACCGCAATGCAAGCCCCGCCAAGGATGGCCGGACAAGGGTTCGCATCGGGCCAACCATCCCGGAAGGGCTTTCCAACCGGATCGACACGCTCGGAAATTCCCGAGGCATGCTCATTTGTCGTATCATCGGCGCACCCGGAGTCGCATCCCCGGAAGCCCGGCTGATGCAACCCACCAAGGAGAGTTGAAATGGCAACCATCGACATGCGTAACGAAACCGCGGATGCCATCCGGCAAGTGATCGACAAGGAAGCGATCCGCGAACTCGTCCTGTGCTATTCGCGTGCGATCGACCGCAAGGACGTGGAACTGCTGCGCGATCTCTATACCGACGACGCGACCGATACCCATGGCGACAGCTTCGACGGGCCGGCGGACGCCTATTGCGAATTCATCGCCCAGGCCCTTCCGCACATGCAGTACAGCGGGCACCACGTCTGCAACCACATGATCAGCGTCGAAGGCGACGAAGGCAACGGCGAGGTCTATTGCATCGCGCTCCACTACATTCCCGATCAGGAGAATCCGGGCCAGTGGGTCGAAGACTTCATGACCGTTCGCTACATCGACAACTATCGCCGCTGCGACGACGGCAAATGGCGCTTTTCCAAGCGCGTCGTCACCTACGACATGCATATCGTGCGGCCTTTCGACGGGAACGGCCTGCTCGGCTCCAGCCCGGTCGATCCCAGCTACGAAGTCTGCAAGCAGCGCCTGTTCCAGCGCGGCCCGCGTGCCTGAGGGCGCGCTAACCGCGCGCTAAGGGCACCTTATCGCCTTCCAGCTGGCGCACCAGCTCCAGCGAATGCTCCCATAGCAGTCGCGCCGTTTCCGGGTCGGCCACGGTGGAATCGAAGCCCATCCAGGGATGCGTTTCCGGCCCGACCGGCAGCGCCTCGCCGCAATCTTCCAGCACCAGCCCGCCCCGGCCTTCCAGTTCCGGAGCGATAGCGGCCCAGACAGATGTAGCGGCACCCTGTTCCACGCTCTTGACCATTTCGTTGACCGAACCGTCTTCGTTGATGAAACCAATCTGCCGCTTGAGCTTCTCGCCGTGATAGCGCTGCAGCCCGGTAAGCACCGAGCCGGGCAGTATGGCGTTGGCGAAGATGCCCTCCCCTCCCCAGCGCCGCGTCGCTTCCTGGGCGAAGAGGATGTTGGCGCTTTTCGATTCGGCATAGGCGGCCCCGTCGAAATGCTCCCGTTTCGTCCATTGCAAATCGTCGAGCCTGACCGGCATGCCCTTGTGTGCCGCCGAACTCACAACCACGATCCTCGCGCCGCGTTCGGCCATTTGCGGCTTCAAGAAATGCGCCAGCAGAAAATGGCCCAGATGGTTGGTGGCGAAACGAACATCCAGCCCGTTGGGCAGATGCGCATCGGGCGTCTTCGAAACGCCGGCATTCGCAACCAGCATATCGACCGGCCCCGATACCTGTCCGGCGAACTCGATCACCGAGGAAAGGTCGGCAAGGTTCAGTCTGAGCAGCCGGACTTTGCCTGTTGCCGCATCGCGAACCGGAGCCAGCGCAGCTTCGCCCTTGGCCGGGTCCCGCACGCCCAGAACCAGATCGGCTCCGGCAGAGCCTAGTGCGCGGGCGGTTTCCACGCCAATGCCGGATGACGCTCCCGTCAGAACCACCTGTTTTCCCGAGAGATCAACGCCTCGCACGACATCCTCGGCGGTCTTGCTCCAGCCGGACCCTTTGAAACGCACGGTGCTTCAGTCTTTGCCGAGGGGTACGTCGAATCGCTCGGTGTAGAACTGAAATTGTTGGCGCAGGCTTGCGGTGTCGAGCCCGTAATCCGCCGGATTGTATTCGTGACGGCCATGCTTGTCGCGCGGCGTGCTTTCCCGCCAGGCCTTCATCCGTGCGCGCGCTTCCGGCGTGAATTCCTCACCCAGGAAATCGTAAAGTTTCTCCAGCGTCGGGAAGGGGTCCTTTTGGAACGGCGCGAAGTGGATGTCGAAGAAGCGCTGCTCATTCCCGTTGTCGCGAAATTCGATCATGCGCCGCATGCCCAGCTCGCAAAACTCGACATTGATGTCGCCCATCCACTTCTTGTCGGGCTCATCGGTGTTGGGCTTGTGCATTTCGAAATAGAGGTCTGCCACCGACGGGATGACATTGGCGACGTCGCGATGCGTCATGCAGTAGCGGGCATCGGGAAAGACCTTGTCCAACGCGCCGATAAACATCGAGTAGGTCGGATTCTTCAGGCGCCAGCGCCTCGGCGGACAACGCCATTGCAGCAGCTTCAACACCCGTTTGACGTAACGGAAGGTAGGCTCCAGATCCGCCTTGTGATGCAGCCATTCGGCATAGGTCGGAATGCGGAACGAAGCCTGGAAGACCTGCGAAGTGAAATCGAAGCCCATGGTGATCTGGTCTTCGGTCGGAGAAATCGCGGTGCTAGGCAACATCTGCTTCATGCGCGGTGTGATCTCATCGCGCTGCTTCATGTAGCCCTCCATGATCGCAATGCGCGGATCGGTCTCATAGGTTGCCGCTTCCGGTGGCGGACACGGGCTCATGCATTCCCAGTTGCGCATGACGCGGACCGCGGGGTCCTCGCCGAGCAGGCAATGCAGCGCCGTCGAACCAGTCCGAGGCAGGCCGAGCACCATCAGCGGCGCGACGATTTCCTGCTCGTCGATCTCGGGGTGCCGGGAATACCAGTCCTCGATCTCCAGCCGCTTGCTCAGCAGCATGATCGCCTGGCCGTCGAAGGCGGCGCGACCCGCATCGTTCAGTCTCGCTTCGCGGTCGGCGGAGTCGACAAGAATTTCGAGACCTTCGCGAAAACCGTCATCGCCGAAGTTCTCGAGGCCGGTCACGGCCTTCGCCTTGTCAAGCAAATCGGAAATCCTGCCCATCGCTCCCCCGATCGTTTTCGCCGCCCTTCCCGGCAGCCGATTCGATGCTAGGCTGATTGGCGTGCAGGCGGCAAGAACGAGCCGCACGGTATCGCCGGGAGGATGCAAGATGGCCGAGACGATCAAGGTGGGCGTGCTCAACGACATGGCCGACGGGCCGCCGGCGCAGGGCGATGTCACGGGCGAACTCCAGCGCGAAGTCGATGCGGTGCGCGCCAGCGGACGCCTGGAGCCGGATGTGGAATTCGTCCACGCCTACGGGCTCGGTCTGCCGCAAGGCCATGGCGAAGCAGTCGAACGGGCATACCAGGAACTGGCCGCGCAAGACGTGGTCATGATCGTCGGCCCGGCGATCGGCGACAATGCCCTCATCGCCACGCCTCTGGCCGAGCGCCATTGCATCGCGACGATCAACTGGGCCGGTGCCGAACGCGCGCGTGGTGAGTACATGTTCCACCTTCAGGTCGGCAGCCACGAGGACGAATCGCTGGTCATCGCCCGACACCTCAAGGCGATCGGCGCCAACCGTCTCGGTGTCGTTTACGACATGTCGCCGATCGGCACGCGCCACCTCAAATATCTTGAAGACGAAGCGCGTATCATCGGTCAGGAAATCGTCTGCAGCGAAGCGATTTTTCCGCTGTGTGAAGACGCCAGCAACGCGGTCGATGCCGTATTGGCGGAAAAGCCCGAGGGCTTCGTCTATCTCGGGCTGGGCCTTTCCGCTCCGGCGGTCGCCGATCCACTGGCGGCGCGCGGCTGGAAAGGTCCACGGATCATGAACACCGCCGGACTGCGTGGCTATCAGCCCGAATTTGCCCGCTCGATCGACGGTTGGATCTACATCGACATGCATTCCGACGGAAACCGCACGCTGGCAGAATTGCGCGAACGGTTGCAGGCGCCGCCCCAACAGGCGGTGTGGGTCGCGAAGGGATACGATCTCGGCAGGCTTGTGGCTGAAGGTCTGGCTCGCTCAACCGAATTCACCCGCGAAGGTGTCAAGACCGGGCTCGAACAGGTGAAATGGCTCCCCGCCGCCGAGGGCGAGGAAGGCACATTGCTTGGCTTCGGTATTCAGGACCGCGGCGCGCTGCACGGCCGCTATCTGGTGCTGCGTCAGTGGATCGACGGCAGCACGGTGGAGGTCAGGACAACCTAATCCGTCTGGACGTGCGGTGCGACGCCGTGTTCGCCGACAATGGCACGCTGGAGCAGACGCTTGCCGACGTGATCGAGGTTCCCGCGCGCATGCTGCAGGGCGATGTTGTCCCAAATGATGATATCGCCCTTGCGCCAGCGGTGCTCGAGGACATGCTCCTCAGCATAGAAGCAGTCGAACACCTCGTGCAGCAGGTCGCGGCCTTCCTCCCACTCCATGCCGAGGATGCGCACGGTCTGCAGTTCGCTCACCCACAGGCAGCTGCGCCCGTTGTGCGGATTGACGTAGACCGTCGGCCGGATTCCGCGCTTCTGGGCTTCGGGATCGCGCTGGTCGCACGTCCGCTCCGCCAGCTTCGTATAGTGAACCGCGATCATTTCCTGATCGTGGCCCTCGATAGCCGTGCGCAACCGCTGCGGCAGTGAATCGAAGGCATTTTCGGCGTTGACGAAGCGCGTAGACGACGCATCGTCTACGACATCCAGAGCGTGCAGCGACAAGGCATCGAAAGGGAACTCGGTATAAGCCGCATCGCAATGCCAGGAGAGTGCCGAGGCCGCAGGGCCGCCACTTTCGTTGGTCATATATCCGTCCTCGCCTTCCCGCTGCAGGATCGGGCCAAGCAGGCTGCAGATTTCCCGCTGGCGTTCCATGGTGAGCTGCTGTCCGCGCGCCAGTATCAGCCCCTGGTCCCGGAACAGTTCCTTGAAATGGTAGGCTTCGGACGGTGAGAACGGGTTCGACAGGTCACAGTCGATCTGGACACCGAAAGGCGAGAGCTTCCGGAACGGCAAGGTTACGCCCATGATCGCCTCTCCCTCTCGGTTCAGCCGCCACCTACGCGTGGAAGCAAGATCACTTCCGAATCGGCTGTCAGCGGCGTCGACCAATCGGGAACCACCACGCCGTCCACCGCCAATGTCGCGCGAACTTCCGCAACCTCCGCGAAACCGGGCCCAAGCTTGTCGAGTTCTCTTACGGCCGCGAACAGATTGACCGCATCGATTTCCAGTCTGTCCCTGCCGCCGAAGAACTCGTTCTCAAACGGCGGCATCACCACGACGCGCGCCAATCGCTACTCCGCTGCCCTGAGTACCGAATAGACCCGGTCGGGCGTCATCGGCAGATCGGCCATGCGGATGCCCGTGGCCTGGCTGACCGCGTTGGCGACAGCGGCAAGCGGCGGAACGATGGGCACTTCGCCGACGCCCTTTACGCCATAGGGATGGCCTGGATTGTCCTTTTCCACCATCACCGTATCGATCATCGGCACGTCGGAAGCGACGGGCACGCGGTAGTCCAGGAAGCCCGGATTATCGAGACGGCCGTCCTTGTTATAGAGATAGGCCTCATTGAGCGCCCAACCTATTCCCTGCACGGCGCCGCCCTGCATCT
>JAGREL010000237.1 GCA_020446575.1 Novosphingobium sp.
TCGGCCCGGCCTATGAAGACAAGGTCGGCCGCCGGGCGATCCGCGTGTGCGACCTTGCCCATCTTGAGGCGCTGGAGCCGCAGCTTGACCGGCTGTGCGCTCATCACGATGCCTTGCGCGCCGGTTTCGGCCAGCCGGCGGTCGACCGGTCGGCGTTGCTGGATCAGCTGCGGGAAATCGCGCCTTTCGTGCTGCAATATGCCGAGCCGGTCTGGAGCCGGCTCAACAAGGTGAAGAAGGCGGGCGCGCGCATCCTGTTCGAAGGCGCGCAGGGCGTGCTGCTCGATGTCGATCACGGCACCTATCCCTTCGTCACCTCGTCGAACACGGTAAGCGGGACCGCGGCTTCCGGCTCGGGGCTCGGTCCTTCAGCCGCCGGTTTTGTCCTCGGCATCGTCAAGGCCTACACGACGCGTGTCGGCGCGGGACCGTTCCCCACCGAACTGGAGGACGAGACCGGCCAGCGGCTCGGTGAGCGAGGCCATGAATTCGGCACTGTGACGGGGCGCAAGCGGCGTTGCGGCTGGTTCGATGCAGTGATTGTCCGCCAGAGCTGCGCGATCTCGGGCGTGACCGGGATAGCGCTCACCAAGCTCGATGTGCTGGACGGCTTCGAGAAAGTCAGGATCTGCACCGGCTATCGCCTCAACGGCAAGGTGCTCGACTATTTCCCGTCCCACGCCGCCGGGCAGGCTGGCGTTGAGCCGATCTACGAGGAGATGGACGGCTGGAGCGGGACGACGGCCGGCGCGCGCAGCTGGGCGGACCTGCCGGCCCAGGCGATCAAATATATCCAGCGCGTGCAGGAGCTGATCGAAACACCCGTGGCTCTGGTTTCCACCAGCCCGGAGCGCGAGGATACTATCCTCGTGCAGGACCCCTTCGCGGATTAGGCCAGTGCTCAGCCACCGCCTTGCCGCGCTGGCTTTGATCCCGATGGCGGGGGCGGCTCAGCCCGTCCTGCCGCCGCAATTGCCGCCGGTCGATCACGTCGTGGTCCTCAAGACGGCCCGCACGATCACGCTCTATTCGCAGGGGCGGTCGGTGCACCTGATCGAGGGCATCCAGCTGGGCGACCAGCCGCTTGGTCGCAAGCGCTTTCAGGGGGACGAGCGCACGCCGGAAGGTCGCTATGAGATCGATTACGGCAATCCCAAGAGCTCCTATTACCTGTCGCTCCATATCTCCTATCCCAGCGCGGACGATGCGGCCTATGCCCGGATGCACGGCCGCAGCCCCGGCGGGCAGATATTCATTCACGGCCAGCCCAACGCTCTCGCCGTCGGCAGGGTCCCGGGAGACTGGACGGACGGCTGCATTGCCGTCGCCAATGAGGAAATGGATCTGCTGTGGGAGCATGTCCCGGACGGCACGACGATCGATATATTGCCCTAGAAATCGACGGCGATGCCCTTGCGCACCCAGTCGCCGTAGCGCGTGGGAGAAAGACCTTCGGGATCGTCTTCGTCCCGGACCTGTTCGGGCTCGGGCGGTGGCGCATCGCTCCAGTGCGCGGGTTTCCTGAAGCCTTCGGGGCGTTTCGTCGCTCGCTTGGTCATGCGGCTAATGTGGGGCGGCTGGCGTTGCAATGCAATCGGCGATAGGGGGCCGCGATGAATGACGTTCCCGGTCTCCCCGCCCGCCGCGCCGCATTGCGCATGTGCGACGCGGTACTGCGCCGGGGCGAGACGCTGGACGGGGCTGCCGTCGCCGCGCTTCGGCAGGTCAGAGACGATGCCGACCGGGCGCTGGCTCGCGCGATTGCCTCGGAGACGTTCCGCTGGCTTGTCGATCTCGATGCGCTGATAGACAGCACCACGCGCCAGCGTCTGCCGGACGACGCCAAGCCGCGCGCGGTGCTCCGGCTGATGCTGGCGCAATGGCTGCGGCTCGAAACACCGCCGCACGCAGTGATAGCTACCGGCCTGCCATTGCTGTCGGGCGGCCCGCGGCGGCTGGCCCACGGCGTGTTCTCCGCGCTGGTCAAACGCAAGGTGAGCTTGCCCGACGCGCCGACGTTGCCGCCAGCCGTGGCCGCGCGCTGGGGGGAGCGGGCAGGGTCGATCGCCGCGGCGCTGGCCGAACCGCCCCCGCTCGATATGGCCCTGCGCGATCCCGGCGAGACGGATCGGTGGACAGGGGAACTGAGTGGAACCTCGTTGCTTGCCGGTCATGTCCGCTTGCCGCGTGGGACACCGGTCGAGAACCTGCCCGGCTATGGCGACGGAGCCTGGTGGGTTCAGGATCTGGCCGCCAATCTGCCGGCGCGTCTGCTGGGGAAAGGGAAGGGGCGCCGGGTGCTCGATCTTTGCGCCGCACCGGGGGGCAAGACGCTGCAACTCGCCGCCGCCGGCTGGCAGGTGACGGCCCTCGATATCAGCGCGGCGCGGCTGGAGCGTCTGCGGGAGAACCTTGTCCGCACCCGGCTCCAAGCCGAGCTGGTCGAAGCCGATGCCTTGCAATGGCAGCCGGGCGAGCAATACGATGCTGTTCTGCTCGACGCGCCTTGCACAGCCACCGGCACCTGCCGCCGTCATCCGGAGGTGCTGCGCCGGATCGGGCCGAGGCAGATTTCCGAGATGGCCGAGTTGCAGGCCCGGCTGTTGGAGAGGGCGCGTGGCTGGGTGAGGGCAGGCGGGCAGCTGGTCTACGCCGTTTGCTCGCTTGAGCCAGAGGAAGGTGAGGAGCTGATTGCCCGGACCGGACTCGTTTGCGGGCCCATCGCTGCGGATTTGCTTCCTGCGGGCATCGATCCTTCGCCGCAGGGTTGGCTTCGGACCGATCCTGGAATGCTTGCCCATCAAGGAGGGCTCGACGGTTTCTTTATAGCAAGTTTACCAATTACCTAATTGATAAATATGAGCTAGTCTCAAAACCTCAAGTTCACTTTACTTTTTGCGCGAAGCTTTTCCTCAGCTTCTGGAGCTTGGGCGGGATAACCGCGAGGCAGTACGGATTGCGCTGTCCTTCGCCTTCCCAATATTCCTGGTGGTAGTCTTCCGCCGGATACCACTCGGCCGGGCCTTCGATGGTGGTCACGACTCTTCCGCCATGCTCTTCATTCGCCCGAGCGATCGCCGCTTCGGCCTCTGCCCGTTGCCCGTCGTCGAGAGGGAAGATCGCCGATCGGTATTGCGTGCCTATGTCGTTGCCCTGGCGGTTGAGCTGGGTCGGGTCATGGGTCGCCATGAAGACATCGAGGATCTCCGCGTAGGAAATTTGGGAAGGATCGTAAGCGACCTTGATCGCCTCGGCATGGCCCGTCGTGCCGCTGCACACTTCGCGGTAGCCGGGATTGGGAACGCCGCCGCCGATGTAGCCGCTTTCGACCTCGCTCACTCCGATCACGTCGCGGAACACCGCCTCGGTGCACCAGAAGCATCCGCCTGCGATGATTGCCGTTTCGTCTCCGTCCATTCGTCTGTCCTTATCCGTCCTTCATTTAGAATAGTTCTGACGGTCCTGCTTGTCATTGGCCCGCGAGAAATTAGATTGGGCAACAGTCCTGCCCGGGGAGAGATCAATGCGCCGTATCCTGATTTTCATTGCCGCATCGATGGGCTTTGTCGCATCTCCGCTGACTGCGGAAGCGCCGAGCGATTCTGTCGATACGGAAATCTGTGAGGGTTGCGAGGCATTGCTCGACCTTGCGCTGTCCCATTCCCGCCGCGCCGGAGATCGAGCGCGCGACGAATGGCGCCATCCGGCAGAGACGCTTGCTTTCTTTCGCATCCGCCCGGGCATGACAGTGGTCGATGTGATGCCGGCGAGCGGCTGGTACACGCGCATCCTTGTGCCCTATCTCGGCAAGGACGGAC
>JAGREL010000238.1 GCA_020446575.1 Novosphingobium sp.
GGCGGGCAGAGCTTCATCGTCGTGCCGCGCATCGCCGACATGCCGGAAGTCGAGGAATGGCTGCACAACACCGTTCCCGAAGTGAAGTTCGTCACCGCCCACGGCCGGATGAGCGCGGGCGAAGTCGAGGAGCGGATGAGCGCGTTCTACGAAGGCAAATACGAAGTGCTGCTCTCGACCACCATCGTCGAAAGCGGGCTCGATATCCCCTCTGCCAATACGATCATCATCCACCGCGCCGACCGCTTCGGCCTGGCCCAGCTATACCAGCTGAGGGGCCGCGTCGGCCGCTCCAAGCTGCGCGCCTATGCCTATCTGACGACGCCTGCCGACACTGCGCTCTCGGAAGTCGCGGAAAAGCGGCTGAAAGTGCTCGGCGATCTCGACAGCCTTGGCGCGGGCTTCCAGCTCGCCAGCCATGACCTCGATATTCGCGGTGCGGGCAACCTGCTGGGCGACGAGCAGTCCGGCCATATCCGCGAAGTCGGCTTCGAACTCTATCAGTCGATGCTGGAGGACGCGATCCTGGCGGCCAAGGCAGGCGATGCGGGGCTGGAAAGGGATACGAACGGCCTTTCGCCCCAGATCACAGTGGATGCGCCGATCATGATCCCCGAGGATTATGTGCCCGACCTCGCTGTGCGCATGGCGCTCTATCGCCGGCTCAACGATGCCGACGATCAGGCCGAAATCGAATCGCTGTCGGCTGAAATGATCGACCGGTTCGGCCCGCTGCCCGACGCCACGGCCAATCTCATCAAGCTGATCGAGATCAAGCGTCAGGCGATCGAAGCCCATATCGCCAAGATCGACGTCGGCCCGCGCGGAGCGCTGGTCAGCTTCCACAATGACGATTTCCCCGATCCCCTGGGGCTGATCGAATACGCATCGAAGCGCGAGGGCACGATCAAGCTGCGGCCCGACAGCAAGCTGGTCGTCACCCGCGTGTGGGGCGATCCCAAGGCGCGGCTCAACGGGCTGTTCCAGCTGACCAAAGGGCTGAGCGGCGTGGCAAAACGAGCCGTCACGAGAGAGGCAGCGGCCTGACGGCGAGCCTGTCGTCAGCCGCATTGGGCGCGACACACGGGAAGGGTTCAACGAATCGTTCCAGCAGACCGGAGGCTGAGCGGAATCGCACGCAGAGGGCGGCTGGCTGGCTTCAGGGAAGCCGGTGAATCCGAAAAGCCTGAGCGTTGTAGGTGCCCGTGAACGTGGCCACCGGCGCATGGAACCGTGATCGTGCGTTCGCCATGAAGCGTTCCGCCGAGCCGCACCCGCCGCCCGACGGACCAGGATAGGTGTATGTGCAACTGATAGCACCCGGATTCTGCGCCTGCGCGCTGCCTCCCCAATCGGACGAAAGCGCTTCGGCCTTGGCGGAAGGACCGCGCCGATTTGACCAATTCGTGACGATATTGCCGGGAACTCCCGTCACTTCGTGCCGGTGATAACCGTCCACATACACACCCCTGACCGCATCGACGCCCGGGCCCGCGATGTCCCATTGCACCGGTTCATAGGAGGACAACGCCAGATAGATGCCCCGCCCGCCCTGACTTTGCACGTCGATCTGCACAATCTCGATCGGGTGGTTGCGGAAGCTGTGGTTGGAGCCCCCCTCGTAAATACCGATCGCATGGATAACATTCTCTTCGGCAACATCCTGCTCAAAGCGGGAGATCGTGCTCTCCCGTTCGCTGGCGGTGACGTCAACGGTATGCTCGGACGCGGAACAGGCGGCCGAACCCATCAGCAGGAGACACAGGACTTTACGCATATCAGCCCTGAGCCATCGTCAGGAACTGATCGGCCGGCATCGGTTTCGCGCGCAGGAAGCCCTGGTAGAAGGCGCATCCTTCCTCGGCGATCAGGTCGCGCTGCGCCTCGCTTTCGATGCCCTCCGCGATCACGTCGATATCAAGCGCCCGCGCCATGGCGACAATCGCCCGCAGCACGGCGAGATCGCGCCTGTCCGAAACGATCCCGTCGACCATCGACCGGTCGAGCTTGAGGTAATGCAACGGCAGAACCTTGAGATAACGGAAATTGCAGAACCCGGCTCCGAAATCGTCAAGTGCGATGCGGATGCCCTGCGATGAAAGCTCGGCCATCATCTGTGCGGCAAGCTGGACATCGTGCAGCAGCGACTGCTCGGTGACTTCCAGCGTGAGGCGCCGGGGCGGCATGCCGATTTCCTTTACCAGATCCAGCAGCTGGCGGACGTAGCTGCCGAATGCGAGGTCGGCCGGCGTCACGTTGAGCGAAATGCGCAAATGTTCGGGCCATTTCCGGGCAAGTTCGAGAGCGCGCCGCGCAATATGCTGCGAAAGCGGCGCGACATGGTCGGCGCGCTCGGCAATCGTAAAGAGCGCCCCGGCGCCGATCCGGCCGAGCTGGGGATGATTCCAGCGAGCCAGTGCCTCGGCGCCGGTCAGCTTGTCGTCGGGCAGACTGAATTGCGGCTGGAACAGAATCTCGATTTCGTCGCGGTCGACCGCACCCAGCAGGTCGCCTTCGAGCTGCGCGGCGGACCAGCCGGGCGGAGTCGCTTCGCCATCGGCCCAGGCCAGGCGCTTGCCCTGATCGCGCGCGGCATTGTCAAGCGCATGCCCAAGCCGGTCGAGCATGGATTCGACACTCTCGCCTTCCAGCCCCCGCAGCAATGCAATCCGCGGACTGAGCCGCAGCACGCCCGCCGGCACCCCGATCGGCCTTGCGATGGCGTCGGCCATCTGGTCCGCGAACAGCTGCCAGCGCTCGCGGCTGCAGGCCTCGTTTGCGACAAGCAGGAAATTGCCGCCGCCGCCACGTGCGACCAGCCAGGCCCCGTCGAGTTCGCTGGCGGCGAAATGCGACATGCGCGCCGCCACTTCGGCCAGCGCACCGTCGCCCGCCGCCGCCCCATACGCAAGGTTGATCGCATCGAAACGGCGCAACCCGAGCAGCATCGCATGCACGCTCGCCTGCTCGCCGGTTTCCGCTTCCTGGGCCAGCCATTCTTCCAGCCGCTGGCGCACGGCCTCCACATCGGGAAGCCCCGTCAACGGGCCATCCAAGGTGCCCGATTGGTCCTGGCGCATTTCGCTCATCGTGATGACATACCAGCAAAGCCTTTGCCAAAGCGTCAATGCCGCCATATCAACCTACGGGAAGATCGGGGAAGGCTTCAGGGAAAATCATGCAACTGGCTGTCGTGGCATCGGAAGGAGCGAAGGCTCAGGGCGCCCTGAACGCGCTGGCCGACGCCCATGAATGGGTCGATCCGGGCGATGCCGACGCGCTGGTCGTGCTGGGCGGGGACGGCTACATGCTGCACGTGCTCCACCAGATGCTCGACGGCGGCCGGATACTGCCGGTTTTCGGTATCAACTTCGGCACGGTCGGTTTCCTCATGAACAAGGCCAAGAGCCGGCGCACGCTCGCGGAGCGAATCGAGCGGGCGAAATCCATCGACGTGGTGCCGCTGTGCATGAAGGCTTCCACCAATGGCGGATCGGAGCATTCCTATTACGCGATAAACGAGGTCTCGCTGCTGCGCGAAACGCGCCAGACGGCCAAGCTGGAAGTAAGCGTGAACGACAAGCTGCGCGTGGCGGAGCTCGCCTGCGACGGCGTGCTGGTGGCGACG
>JAGREL010000239.1 GCA_020446575.1 Novosphingobium sp.
GCCGGCATCGGCGTCGACAATGTCGATATTCCGCTCGCCAGCGCCAAGGGCGTGGTGGTGATGAACACGCCTTTCGGCAATTCCATCACCACCGCCGAGCATGCCATCGCGATGATGATGGCGCTTGCTCGCCAGATTCCCGAGGCCAACACGCGGACCCAGGCCGGCGAATGGCCGAAAAGCGCGTTCATGGGCGTCGAGGTCACGGGCAAGACGCTTGGCCTGATCGGCGCGGGCAATATCGGCTCGATCGTCGCCAGCCGCGCGCTGGGGCTGAAGATGAAGGTCGTCGCCTACGACCCGTTCCTCACCGAGGATCGCGCCGTGGAAATGGGCGTCGAAAAGGCGGATCTCGACACGCTGCTGTCGCGCGCCGATTTCATCACGCTCCACACGCCGCTGACCGACCAGACGCGCAATATCCTGTCGAAGGAAAATCTCGCCAAGACCAGGAAGGGCGTGCGCATCGTCAACTGCGCGCGCGGCGGACTGATCGACGAGGCGGCACTGAAAGATGCGCTCGAAGCGGGCCATGTCGCAGGCGCGGCGCTCGACGTCTTCGCCGAAGAGCCGGCCAAGGATAACGTGCTGTTCGGCGCGCCGAACTTCATCTGCACGCCGCACCTGGGAGCCTCCACCACCGAGGCGCAGGTCAACGTCGCGCTGCAGGTGGCCGAGCAGCTTAGCGACTATCTCGTCAATGGCGGCGTCACCAATGCGCTCAACATGCCGTCGCTCTCGGCCGAGGAAGCGCCCAAGCTGAAGCCCTACATGGGTCTTGCCGAAAAGCTCGGCAGCCTTGTCGGGCAGCTGGCCCACGGCAACCTCACCGAGATCAGCATCGAGCGTTCCGGCGCCGCCGCCCAATTGAACGGCAAGCCGATCGAAGCGGCTGTCCTCGCCGGCTTCATGAAGCAGTATTCGGACACCGTGAACATGGTGAACGCGCCGTACCTCGCGAAAGAACGCGGCCTCGACGTGCGTTCCGTGCGGCACGAGCGCGAGGGCGTCTATCACACCCTGCTGCGCGTCACGGTCGCGACCAGCCAGGGGCCGCGCTCGGTCGCGGGCACGCTGTTCGGCCATGAGGCACCGCGCCTTGTCGAGATCTTCGGCATCGGCATCGAGGCGGAACTCGACGGCCACATGCTCTATATCGTCAACGAGGACGCGCCGGGTTTTATCGGCTCTATCGGCTCGCTGCTGGGCGAAGCCGGCATCAATATCGGCACCTTCAATCTCGGCCGCCGCGAGGCGGGTGGAGAGGCCGTTCTGCTGCTGTCGCTCGACAGCCCGCTTTCGCAGGATGTGCAGGGGAAGGCCGACGCTTTGCCCGGCGTGAAGACGGTGATGCCGCTGGCGTTTTGAGGAAGCACACTTGCCAATTTTCGTCATCCCCGCGAAAGCGGGGATGACGGGGTTCGAACGAAACGATGCAAGACACCGATCGCGATCTGCTGCCCGAAGGGCTTGAGGACCGGCTGCCGCCGGACGCCGCCGCTGCCGCGCGCGTCACGCGTGCGGCGCTCGATGTGCTCGATGCCCACGGCTACGACCGGGTGCAGCCCCCGGTGATCGAATTCGAGAAGTCGATGGCGAGCCGCATGGCCGGCGTGCAGCCGCGCCGCATGTTCCGCTTTGTCGATCCGGCGAGCCTGCGCACGCTGGCGCTGCGCTCGGACATCACGGTGCAGGTCGGCCGCATCGCCGCGACCGGACTGGCCGATGCCGTCAGGCCCCTGCGCCTGTGCTACGCCGGGCAGGTCGTCACCATCAAGGGAGCGGGGCTCGACCCGACCCGCGAGCGGCTCCAGCTCGGCGCCGAGCTGATCGGCAGCGATTCGGTGGCGGCGGCAGCGGAAATCGTGGCCGTTGCGATCGAGGCGCTGCAGGTGGCGGGCGCGACGGGCATCTCCGTCGACTTCACCTTGCCCGATCTTGTCGACACGCTCGCCGAGAAGGCGCTGCCGCTCGAAGCCGGCAGCATCGAAGCGGTTCGCCGCGAGCTTGACGCCAAGGATGCCGGCGGGCTCGTTGCGGCCGGTGGCGAAGCCTATCTGCCTCTGCTCTATGCCATTGGCCCGTTCGAGACGGCGATCGCACAGCTGGCCGCGTTCGACGCGGGTGGCGCGCTCGCCGGCCGGATTGCGGCGCTGAAGGAGATCGCCGCGCGTGTCGGCGGTATGGCGCGGCTGACTCTCGATCCGTCCGAACGTCACGGATTCGAATATCAGAGCTGGTTCGGCTTCACCCTTTATGCAGAGGGCATTCCCGGCGCACTGGGCCGGGGCGGAACCTACCGAATCCTCGGCAAGGACGAGCCGGCGATCGGTTTCTCGCTCTATCCCGACCCGCTGATCGACGCGCTCGCCGGAAGCGAGGCCCGTCGCGATACGCTGTTCCTGCCGCTCGGCCATGATGCGGAAGTCGCTGCCCGGCTGCGCGCCGTCGGCTGGCGCACGGTAGCGGCGCTGTCGGAGGAGGATGACGCCAGCGCGCTGGGCTGCACGCACCGGCTGGAAGGGACCGAAGCGGTCGCGCTTTAGCTGCCCACTTGCCTGCCGGGGAGTATGCCCCCCGATTATCGGTTCCGCTCGTCAAAGGCATTAGACACACTCGCTCCCATGCGTATTCTGGCGATGGCGTGGGGGTGCGATCAACGACACCTCCGGCCTTGTCGAGCGAGGGGTGTCTGGGGAAATGGGCAATTCAACAGGTCGTGGCGTTTTCAGGGCGGTTTCGGACAGGCTTGCCATGCCTCCGCGTCGAAGGCGGAGGTTGACGGCCATTGTTGCATCGCTTGCCGTTTCCACTTCTGCTGTCGCCGGCACACCTGCTCCCGGAACTCCAACCGTCGCCTCACCGACAACGATGGTTCCCAGTCCCGAAGCCTGCGCGCTCACCACGCCGCCGTTCAAGGGAACGATCGGCAACTACCTGCCGGATTCGCGCGAGGCCTGGCCCGACCAGCCGAAGGCCCCTGCGGATGCCCCGAACGTTCTGATATGGCTGATCGACGATGCCGGCTTCGGGCTGATGAGCGCATTCGGCGGGCTCGCCGCCACGCCCAATCTCGACCGGCTCGCCAATAACGGCCTGCGCTACACCAATTTCCATTCGACGCCGCTGTGCTCGCCCTCGCGCGTTTCGCTGCTGACAGGCCGCAATCCCCATGCGGCGCATATGGGCTCGCACGGCGGAACCTCGATGGGCTTTCCCGGTTACGACGGCTTCGTACCGCGCACCGCCGCGACAACGGCGAAGGTTTTGCGCGACCGCGGCTACAGCACGATGGCGCTCGGCAAGTGGGACCATGCGCCCTTTGCCCACCAGTCGCCGGTGGGGCCGTTCGACCTGTGGCCGCTGGGGCAGGGTTTCGATCATTTCTACGGCTTCATGTGGCACGGCACGAACCACTTCCACCCCTCGCTGGTGAAGGACAACAGCTATGTCGAGAAGGGCGTTGGGGGCGGGGACTATTACCTCACGACCGACCTGTCGGATCGTGCCATCAAATATGTCAACTCGATCCGCTCGGTGCAGCCGGACCGTCCCTTCTATCTCTACTGGGCGACGGGCGCGGTTCATTCTCCGCACCACGCCACGCAGGAATGGCGCGACAAGTATCGCGGAAGCTTCGACATGGGCTGGGACGAGTACCGCAAGCAGGTGCTGAAACGGCAGAAGGCGATGGGTCTGGTGCCGAAGAATACCGAAATGGCTCCCATGCAGGAGGAGATTCCCGCCTGGAACACGCTGAGCGACAAGGCGAAGAAGCTCTATGCGCGCGAGATGGAAGCCATGGCCGCGCAGATGAGCCAGACCGACCACGAATTCGGCCGCATCGTCGATCAGCTCAAACGCAACGGCCAGTTCGATAACACGATCATCATCGTCACCGCGGACAACGGCGGCAGCCCCGAGGGCGGCCTCAATGGCGATTATCTGGAACTGCTCGGCTCCTTCGGCGGCCATGCGACGGTCGAGCGGAACATGGAACATTACGACGAATGGGGCGGCCCCAGCACCATGCCGCATTTCTCGGTCGCCTGGGCCGTGGCGACCAACACCCCGTTCCGCTATTACAAGCAGACCGCGCATGACGGCGGCCATCACGTACCTCTGATCGTGTCGTGGCCGAAGGGGATCGAGACTCCGGGGGTGCGCACCCAGTACGGCCACATCGCCGACATTTCTCCTACGATCCTCGAAGCGGCGGGCATCGAGCCCCCGGCTTGCGTAGACGGTGTGCCGCAGAAACCCATCGATGGGATCGCGCTGAATTACAGCTTCAACGACGTTACGGCACCGGACCGGCGCACTACCCAGTACTACGAGCTGTGGGGCAATCACGGCATCTATCACGAAGGCTGGAAGGCCGTGGTGCTGCACAAGAAGGTATCCTGGGATATCCATTCGGCGGTCTCCTTCGATGAAGACACGTGGGAGCTTTACGATCTCCGCAAGGATCCGGGCGAAGTGCGCGATCTCGCCGCCGAGCGCCCTGACAAGCTGGCCGAGTTGCAGCGCATGTTCGAGCGCGAGGCGCAGGCGAACAATGTCTATCCGCTCGCGGATCTCGGCGCCCGTCGAAAGGCGAGGAGCGGGCAGATGTATCTCAACGACGGGCGGCGCAAGGATTACGACTATGCCCAGCCGGGCGTGACCGCCATGTCGGAATCGGTCGCCGCGCCCATGTTCGGCCAGAGCTATGCGCTCACCGCGGAATTCACCGCCGGCCCGTCCGACGAAGGGGTGCTGGTCGCTGCCGGCGGGATCGAGGCCGGATATTCGCTCTACGTGAAGGACGGCAAGGTCCGTTACGAGAACCAGGAATTCGGCGACACGATCCTTTCGTTGAGCGACACCGCGCCACTGCCGGAAGGCAAGTCGAAGGTCGAACTGCACTGGATCCAGGAAGGTCGTGAGGGAGGCACCATGGTTCTCTTGGTCAACGGGCGCGAGGCAGCTCGCGGCCGGATGAAGCCGCGCGTGTTCGGCATGCATGGCAACAACGAGCTGTTCAACATCGGCATGGATACCGGTGCACCGGCCGTTCAGACCTATGAAGCGCCGTTCCGTTTCGAAGGCAGTATTCAGGATGTCGATGTGAAGCTTGGGCGGTCATCCGATGGTGCCAACTAGAACGTAATCTCGGCCGTGAGGAACGACCTTCGTCATTTCCGCGAAAGCGGGAACCCAGTTTCTTACGGTGCACCAGGCCTGAATTCTGTCCTGATGAAGCTGAATCATTTCCGTTCGTGCTGAGGAACGAGGCCGAATGGCCGAGTGTCTCGAAGCATGTCCTGAGCGGCGGCCTTAAGCGGCGAGCCGAAGGGGCAGGGGTGCTTCGAGACGGGTCTTCGATGCTTCGACAGGCTCAGCACTCAGCCCCTCCTCAGCACGAACGGTCCCGTTTAAGCAGCACAGACGTCAGGGTATGGGAACCGGGTCCCCGTTTTCGCGGGAATGACGATTCAGAATACGTGCTGCCCTACCGGCCGAAGACCTGCTTCAACCAATCATCGACCACGGCGGTCGCGGCGTAGTCCGGATCGCCGAGCCGACGGTTGATTTCCATATGGCCCCTGAGGCCGGTTCCCGGAAAACTCTCGACCTGTACAGCCGTCCCCGCCCGGCGAAGCGCGTCGGCCAGCTCTTGCGATTGTGCCACAGCGTCCGGCCGCTCGACATGGGGGATCAGGAAACGCGGCGCGTTCGGGGCAGTCGCCTGGTGGGTTGGTGACAGGAAATGCTGGCGTGCAGGTTCGTTTCCGAATGCCTGGAGATAGGTCTTGCGCATGAACCGGCCGGCCTGGGCGATCTGTCCGGATACGTCATAGGCCGCGCCGTCTATCGAGATAACGCCGGCGATGTCGGCGAAGGACAGGCCGGCGGCCTTGAGATAGCGCTCGTCGGTTCCCACCAGCGCGACCAGATGGGCGCCTGCGCTGTGGCCCATGAGTACGATACGGCTGCGGTCGATCCCGAGCCGGTCCGCCCGGTCGATCAGTGTCTTGAGCGCGAGGGCGACGTCCTGCGCCTGCTGCTCGACGGTGGCTTGCGGGACAAGCCGATAATTGGTCGAGGCGAACGCATACCCCTGCTCCGGGTAGTGTGCTTCCTTCAGGCGCCCCGTGGCATTGCTCTTGTCGCCGCGCTTCCAGCCGCCGCCGTGGACAAAGAGGATCAGGGGTGCATTGCCGTCGGCGCCTTTTGCCCGCCAGATGTCCAGGCTTTGCAATGGATCGGTCCCGTAGGCGATGGTCTCGTCGGCAGGTGAAGCGGCCCGCGTGCCGCGCTCGGCCCATTGTCCGTTCTGGGCGTTTGCCGGTGCCGTTCCCGCCAGCAACGTGGTTGTGGCCAATGCGGCCGCGAGCAGGGTCCTGGTCGTCATCGCGTCCCTCCTGGGTTGCGGCCAGGATATTGCACGGGCCAAGCTGATCCAGTCATGAATTGTCTCAAATGGTCGCGCCCTTGCCATTGGACTTGCCGGCGGCAACGAAACGGTTTTCCTACAATGGCCGGGATTGCCAAAGTTACGATCACTCGATGGCACTGCGCATCCGCGGAATCGCACGGAATAAGTGTCACCTGTCACCTTTCCATATAGGATATTGAAATTATTGATCTATTGCTGCCATTTGCAGGGCGACACGGTGTCAACTTCGTTACCTCCGGTTGCCCTTGCACGGCACTTCCACTAGGGCGCGCAGGTTTGTTCTGAGAAAGGTTGCAGACCTTGGCCAATGTTACCGTGATCGGCGCCCAGTGGGGCG
>JAGREL010000240.1 GCA_020446575.1 Novosphingobium sp.
TGCGCAGCCAGACCCAGGCCTATTACGGGCCACGCAATGTCGGCCATTTCGGCCTGGCACTCGGTAGCTACGCGCATTTCACCTCGCCAATCCGCCGCTATGCGGACTTGCTGGTGCATCGTGCGCTGGTCGACGCCTTCCATCTCGAGCAGCCCGTGCCGAAGGCGAAGTTGCCTGCAACGTCCGGCCTATCGGATCGCGACCGCGACGATCTCGGGCAGATCAGCGAGGCGATCAGTGTCGCGGAACGGCGCGCCATGGAAGCCGAGCGTGACACGATAGACCGCTATGTCGCGGCGTGGCTGGCCGGCCGGGTCGGCGAAATATTCGAAACCCGCATAACCGGTGTGCAGAAGTTCGGCTTTTTCGCGACTATCGTCGGGCTTGGCGGCGATGGCCTCGTGCCGGTCTCGACGCTGGGCGCGGAACGTTTCGCCTATGACGAGAAGGCGCAGGTACTCGAAGGACAGGAGAGCGGCACACGCTATGCCGTAGGCGACCGGCTGAGGCTGCGCCTTGCCGAGGCAAACCCGCTGACCGGCGCGCTGAAGTTCGAGCCGGAGAAGGGGGCCGGCTCACCGATAGAACCGCGCGGCAAGCCGCTGCCGCTCAAGCGCAAGGGGCAGCATCTTGCGGGAAGGCGAGGCCGGCCGCCCAACATCCGGCATCAGGGCAGGCGACGCTGAAACGCATCGGGCGATTTGCTCTGATATGTTATCAAGCGCCAAATCGAGGAGAACGATGCCATGAACCGCCCGATGCCGCGCCAGCCCTTTCCCGATCTCGACCTACCGACGCTCGACGGAGAACGCTTCGTCCTGAGCGAGAGCAATCCGGACTGGTACACGATGCTGGTCTGCTACCGTGGCCTTCACTGCCCGATCTGCAAGGATCAGCTCACGAATCTCCAGGACCGGCTGGACAAGTTCGCCGAGCTGGGCATCGAAGCCATCGCGATCAGCATGGACAGCCAGGAGCGTGCGGGCAAGGCCAGAGAGAAATGGGGGCTGGACCGGCTCCGGATTGCCTATGGCATGAGTGAGGCGCAGGCGCGATCAGCCGGCCTTTACATATCGAGCGCCCGCACCGAGCAGGAGCCGGAGCGGTTTTCCGAGCCGGGCCTGTTCCTTGTGGAGCCGGACCTGACGCTCTATTTCGCCAGCATCCAGACGGCGCCGTTCACCAGGCCGCCCTTCGACGAGCTGCTCGGGCCTCTCCATTACGTGAAGGAACACGGCTACCCCGCGCGGGGCGAACTGGCCGAACAGGCCGGATAACCGTCAGCTCAGCCGGTCGATATCCTCTTCCTTCAGCGTGCCGGGCACGATGAAGACCGGGCAGGGCAGCTGCCCGGCGTGGGATCCGGCGAAATGGCTGACCAGGGGCCCCGGGCCACCCTCCTTTGCCGCGCCCAGCACCAGGGCCGAGACTTCGGGATGTTGGGTGAGATATTCGCGGACGACCTTTTCCCCTTCGCCGTGGCGGACCGAGATGATCGGCATCTTCCCGCTCTCGGAAAACAGGCTGCCGGCAGCCGATGTCACCAGCGTTTCCGCGCGGGCGCGGGCTTCGTCCTCAATCGTCGCCTGAACCCCTGCGAAGGCATTGAATTCCTGAGGCGGAACCAGCGCGAGAAGATGTAACGACCCCTCCGTCCTCGCCGCACGGCGCGAGGCGAAGCGCAAGGCGACGAGTGCCTCTTCGGTCTCGTCGATGATTACAAGATAGACGCGCATGCGTTTCTCCCCGCGCGCACGTATCATCTACATTCGAATTTCACGCAAGCGGGTTGCTCCGGGCGCACAATTTGGCCAAGGACAGTGCAAGTCCAGCCTAGCTCCAGAGGAGCCGAACCAAACCCATGCCTATCGAAATCAAGATGCCCGCCCTTTCGCCGACCATGGAGCACGGGAAGCTTGCGAAATGGCTGGTGAAGGAAGGCGATGAAGTCAGCTCCGGCGATATCCTCGCCGAGATCGAGACCGACAAGGCCACCATGGAATTCGAGGCGGTGGACGAAGGCACCATCACCTCGATCGCCGTTCCGGAAGGCACGGACGAGGTGAAGGTCGGGACTGTCATCGCCATGCTTGCGGGCGAAGACGAAGACGCCGAAACTGCGGCGCCCGAAGCGAAGACCGAGAAGAAGGCCGAGAAAAAGGTCGAAGAGGAAGCCGAACCGGCAGCGAAGGCCGAAGCTAAACCCGCGCCCGCCCCGGCGCCACCGCCGCCAGCAGCCGGAAAATCCGCGAAATCGGAAGGGGGACGCATCCTCGCATCGCCACTTGCCAAGCGCCTTGCAGCTGAAAAGGGCGTTGACCTTTCGGCCGTCAAAGGCAGCGGTCCGCACGGGCGAATTATCAAGACCGATATCGAAGGCGCTAAGCCCGGCACGGCCAAGCCGGCAGAGGCCGCCCCTGCGCCCGCGCCGGCCGGTGCTCCCGCGCCCGCAGCCGCCGAAAAGCCGGCGACAGTCGACATGGCGGCCGAAACCCGTGCCCTGCTCGACGATCGCGTGCCGCACACCGTTTCCAAGCTTTCCGGCATGCGCAAGACCATCGCCAGGCGCCTCGCCGAATCGATGCAGCAGGCGCCGCATATCTACCTAACGGTTGATATCCGGCTGGACCGGCTACTGGCGATGCGCAGCGAGATGAACGCGGCGCTGGAAAAGCAGGGTATCAAGCTTTCGGTCAACGACCTGCTGATCAAGGCGCTGGGCAAGGCGCTGATCGACGTGCCGGAATGCAACGTGACTTTCGCGGGCGACGAGCTGATCAGCTACCAGCGCGCCGATATCTCCGTGGCGGTGAGTATTCCCGGCGGACTGATCACCCCGATCGTGCAGAACGCCAACGGCAAGTCCCTTTCGGAGATCGCAGCCGCGGCCAAGGACCTCGCCCAGCGCGCCAAGGAAGGCAAGCTGCTGCCGACCGAATATCAGGGGGGCACCGCCAGCATCTCCAACATGGGCATGATGGGCATCAAGCAGTT
>JAGREL010000024.1 GCA_020446575.1 Novosphingobium sp.
AAGGGCAGCAAGGTCTATATCGAAGGCCAGCTGCGCACGCGCAAATGGCAGGGCCAGGACGGACAGGACCGCTACACCACGGAAGTCGTGCTGCAGGGCCCCGGCGCGGTGCTGACTATGCTCGACAGCAGAGGCGCAGGCGGCGGTCAGCGCAGCGGCGGTTGGGACGACGGCGGCAAGAGTTCCGGTGACTGGGGCGGCGCTCCGGCGTCCGGCGGTTCGCAGCCCCATCACGACCTCGCCGAAGATCTGGACGACGACATCCCGTTCTGATCACTCGGTTGGGAAAACTCCCGGCGGGGCCGTCAAGCCTATCGGTTGCGGCTGCCTCAAGCGCCGCTGGCGACAGCTTGGACGCGACCGGCGTTAGGGCTGATGAGAGGGATCAGCCGGTCCGTGAAAGGTCCAGGACGTTCCACGAAGATTGCATCGAACCAGTCGTTGGGCAGTCCCTTTTTCGCGACCAGCTGGGCACTCATCACACACAGAGCACTGTCAACGCGAGTTTCGCCCAGGAGTATCTGCGCCGCGCTGAAAGAATTCCCCGGCCTGTCGGGCAGGGCTTTGCCGTCGATCAGGATCGTTCCGGCGCATGACAATCCGTTGCACCCCAACTTGTCGTAAAGCGACTGGGCGCTTGTCGTATTCAGGGGGACCTCGCCGTCGGTCAGGAGCAGATAGGCTGGAATTCGGCTGCCTTCGGCAAACATCCGCTCAAGAATCTCGACATAGATTCGCGGTGAGGTGTAGGAGCCGATACCGGGCCTGATGTTGACTTCGCAGATGAGTGCTCCCGTCTCGCGCCAGGATCGCGTGATGTCGGGGCTGAGAAAATCGACTCCGGCAAAATCAAGATGCATGATCTCCGCGGCACGGATCGCAAGCGCCATGTTGTCGGGATGCACGTCCTTGGGGTCGACACGAATCTGGTCTGCGCCTGCGTTTGCGTTCCGGCGCCTCTTCAAGGTCACCCGTTGCCCGATAGCTGGCACGCTTTCCGGCGTGAGCCCGATTCTGTCGAGCATGAGGAGGGCCTCGGCATCCAGCTGGTAGTATACCTTGCCATTGACCCTTTCGACCCGCCGCTGCTTGGGCGTCGCCCTTTGCCGATCGACGAGTTGCCGGACGGTCGAGATGCCATCGCCTTCCACGCCCGCCGCCACCCGATTTTCAATCTTCACAACTTTTCCGGCGATGACGGTGAGACGAAATTCCTCGCCTTCGAAATGGCGTTCGACAATTACATGACGGCCGAACTCCTGCGCATCCGCAAAGGCGGAAAGCAGTTCCTCGCGATTTCGCAGGTCGGCGGCAACGCCCACGCCGAGGTCCCGATCCGGCGGCTTGACGACAACGGGATAACCGAAGTGCTCGGCGGCGGCGATAGCATCCTGCTCGCTATCGACCAGACGTTGTTCCGAACCGGGCAGCCCGTGGCCACGCAAGATGGAAGCAGCAACATATTTGCTGGTCGAGAAATGTTGGCCGAAGGCTGGTGTCCGGTCCGTAATGGTGCTTTTCAAAAGCCGCGCGCGCGATCCCGTGCCATAGCGGTAGACGTCGCCGAGCCACCGCGCGGCCGGAATGTCGAGTTCATCGGCCGCGAGCAGGAAATTCTTGGTGTTGACGTCTGTCTCTGCGTAGGGCCTGAGCGTCTTGGAGATCTCGAAGACGCTTTCATCGAACACGCCCTCGTCAGATGCTCGCTGACCGGGGCTGGCGAAATGGTTGAAGGCCGTAACGGCCCATTCCAACGCCATTTGCGCAGGCTCGTGATAAAAGCAGCCCAGGACAACCAGAAATCTCTGTTTCCCTTCCGCATTGCTCGGGAGCCGCTGGAGTTTGTAACGGCGCGAGACCGAAATCCATGTCAGTAACTGCAGCGCGATGGCCAGGCGAACCACGCTTTCCGCCACCCGCTCCTCGGTCGCGCCGCCGGGCGGTTCATAGTCCAGCGCTTCGGACGACGATTTGATGGCATCCTCAAAAGCTGCGAAATCGGGTTTGCAATCGATCTGGACGCTCAGCGGGACCTGCAGCAGTTGCCGTCTCATGCCCCGGGCACATCCCGCCAGATGGACAGCTCCCTCCTCGACACTGACAATTGGTGACTCAGTCTGGATTAGCATTTCTGGTGCAGTCGTTTGGAAGAGCCAGACAATGAGAGGGGCGTTTGGCGCAATGGCGTCGTTAGTGGAATTGTTCGGTTAGGACCACCCTATTGGAATGGCGCATGCAAGTTCAAGCCAGCTTTTCGGATCGCTCAGAGGAGATATCTTCAGGCGCCTGTTGGGCGCGATACTTTGGAACCGTCGATAGCCGTCGCTGCTCCTTTTCGTGATAGCGGACTGCCCGCACCAACTACGATCGAGGCCTCATTCCTTCAGGTTCAGCCCCTTCAGCGCCGCGAACGGCCCTGTATCCTCCGGGTTGACTATCCCGGACCTGCGCCGCGCTTCCTCGGCCTCTGCGCCGCTCGCGAAGGGATCGATGGCAAGCGCAAGGCTTTGCGCGACCGCTTCGCCCAGATCGAAGCTGGTGCCGGAATATTCGATCTCGTCGCAATCCTCCGCGTCGAGTTCGATTTCGTCGTCGGGCCGGTGGGACGTGCTTTCGGGCACGAAGCGGAAGGCCAGCTCCTCGCGGATCGCAACCGGCAGGTCCTCTGCCGAAACGGCGCAGCTCTGGACGATCTCGGCGGTGAGGGTCCCGCTTGCGCTGACGGCATTTCCTTCACGATCCAGCGCCATTTCGGCTTCGAGGCTTTCGATCCGGACCAGACCGAAGCGCTGTGCCAGCGCGGCGCGCTCCGCCTCGTTGGCCGTAAGCGTCACCCGCTTGCCATCGGCCTGGCGGATGTCCACCGGCCGCGAGAATTCGGGTGTGGTCACGGCTGGAAGTTTGCGGCCAGCAAGTCGTCCGCTGCCAGACCGTCGAATCGTTTGGCCAGCGCCGCCGCCTCGCGCGCGACTTTCGCCGGATCGGCGCCTTCGATCAGAGTGACGTTGCGGGCGATGACCGGTGCCAGCGCGGGTTCGCCCTGCGGCAGCGCTTCGCGCAGCGCACCGAGCCTGCCGCCCAGCACGCTCATCAGACGGCCGATATGCTTGCCGACGACGAGGTCGCCGATGCCGTTCTGGCGCAGCTGCCCGTCCATATCCTCGACGAACAGTTCCGTCAGGCGCACCGACGGCTCGATCAGGGACTCCTCGCGTTCCATCCGCAGCAATACCAGCGAGAACACCAGCGTCACCGCGTCGAACCTGCCGGCGACGGTGTCGGCGACGCCAAGCTCGGCATACCAGCGCGGCTCGCGAGCGATGGCGACGATGCGGTGCCACAGCGGACGCACATGGGCGCGATCGTCCTCGCGCCTGCCGAAGATGCGGGAGAGGAATGACACTGGCTTACGACCTTTGTTCAGGAGCAATTCAAACGCTGCGCCCCAACGCCCCCAACGCAATGGCATTGCGATGTGGGGCAGGGCCGCCTAAGGCTGCCTGCCGTTACACTTGTGTACGCCCGGCTGGCAACGCCTTGATGTCTTGGGCTCTGCCGGTTTGTTGAGGGCGATTGGAGAATAGCGAATGCGCGTGAGAGGGCGATTGGCATTGTGCGTGGGAGCGTCGCTGGGGCTGGCCCTGCTCGCCGGTGGCTGCACTTCGATCCGCAATCATCGCGGCTATGTCGCGGACCAGGCGCTGATCGACGCGGTCCAGCCCGGCATCGACAACCGGCTTTCGGTTGAGCGCACGCTCGGCCGGCCAACCTTCGTCAGCCAGTTCGGCGAGAAGGACTGGTACTATCTTTCCATCGATACCAAGCAGCCGGCCTTCCGCAAGACCCATACCGACAAACAGACGGTGCTGCGCGTGCGTTTCGATGCCAAGGGCAATGTCGTCGCGGTCGACCGTGCCGGCATGGAAAAGGTCGCGCGGGTCGATCCCGAAGGCGACAAGACTCCCACGCTCGGACGTGACCGCAGTTTCCTTGAGGATCTGTTCGGCAATGTCGGCGCGGTGGGCGCGCCGGGCGCCGCGCCGGTCGGTGGCGGGCCATAGAAGGTCCAGCCTGCCTCTTCAGCTTGAACCTGACGCTGGGGGGCATATATCGCGCGAATGGATAGCAGTACGGCAAGCCACGGCCTTCTCCAGTGGCACGGCACCACCATCATCGGCGTGAAGAAGGGCGGCAAGACCGTCATCGCCGGCGATGGGCAGGTCACCATGGGCAACACGGTGATGAAGCCCAATGCCCGCAAGGTCCGCCGCATTGGCGAGGGCGAGAAGGTCATTGCCGGTTTCGCGGGTGCCACGGCGGATGCCTTCACCCTGTTCGAGCGGCTGGAGAAGAAGCTGGAGCAGTATCGCGGCCAGCTGATGCGCGCTGCCGTGGAGCTCGCCAAGGACTGGCGCACGGACAAGTATCTGCGCAACCTCGAAGCGCTGATGATCGTCGCCGATACAGAGACCATGCTGATCCTCACCGGAAACGGCGACGTGCTGGAGCCGGAAGGCGGCATTGCCGGGATCGGCTCGGGCGGGAACTACGCACTGGCGGCCGCCCGCGCGGTTGCCGATTACGAGGACGACGCCGAGAAGATCGCGCGCCGCGCCATGCAGGTCGCGGCCGATGTCTGCGTCTTCACCAACGATCAGGTGACGGTCGAAGTCATCGGCTGAACCCCAACGGAACTTCCATGAACGAAAATCTCACTCCCAAGGCGATCGTCGCCGCGCTCGACGAACACATTATCGGCCAGGCCGAAGCCAAGCGGGCCGTGGCCGTGGCGCTCAGGAACCGTTGGCGCAGGCAGCGCCTCAGTCCCGAGCTGCGCGACGAGGTGACGCCCAAGAACATTCTGATGATCGGCCCCACGGGTTGCGGCAAGACAGAGATCAGCCGCCGGCTCGCGAAGCTGGCCGAGGCGCCTTTCGTCAAGGTGGAGGCGACCAAGTTCACGGAAGTCGGCTATGTCGGCCGGGACGTGGAGCAGATCGCCCGCGACCTTGTCGAGGAAGCGATCAGGCTCGAAAAGGACCGCAGGCGCGAGGCGGTCCGCGAAGCCGCGTCGCAGGCCGCGATGGATCGGCTGCTGAACGCGCTCGTCGGCGATCATGCCTCCGAGGCCACGCGCGAAAGCTTCCGCCAGCGCGTCGTCGAGGATGCGATGAACGACACCGAAGTCGAGATCGAGGTGGAGGACAGCCCCAACATGCCGATGGAGATTCCGGGAATGGGCGGCTCGGTCGGCATGATCAACCTGTCAGACATCATGGGCAAGGCCTTCGGCCAGCAGAACCTCAAGCGGCGCAGGCTCAAGGTGCCCGACGCCTGGGACAAGCTGGTCGACGAGGAATCCGAAAAGCGCATGGACCAGGACGACGTCGCCCGCGTCGCGCTGGCCAATGCCGAGACCAACGGCATCGTCTTCCTCGACGAGATCGACAAAATCGCCGTGTCCGACGTGCGTGGCGGTTCGGTCAGCCGCGAAGGTGTGCAGCGCGACTTGCTGCCGTTGATCGAAGGCACCACGGTCGCGACCAAATACGGGCCGATGAAGACCGACCATGTCCTGTTCATCGCCTCGGGTGCGTTCCATCTCGCCAAACCGTCCGACATGCTGCCCGAGCTGCAGGGCCGCTTGCCGATCCGCGTTGAGCTCAAGGCACTCACCGAAGAGGATTTCGTGCGCATCCTTTCGGAGACCCGCGCCAACCTTGTCGATCAGTACAGCGCGCTCATCGCGACCGAAAAGGTGACGCTCGATTTCGCGCCCGAAGCCATCGGCGAAGTGGCGAAAATCGCCGCGCAGGTGAACGAAAGCGTCGAAAACATCGGCGCCCGCCGCCTGCAGACGGTGATGGAAAAGCTGCTCGAGGAAATCAGTTTCGAAGCCGAGGATCGCGTTGGCGAGACGGTGACGATCGATGCGGCCTACGTCGAGGACAAGCTGGCCGACCTCGCGAAAGACAGCGACCTCAGCAAATATATCCTGTAACTCCTCCCCGGGACGGGAGAGGAGCGAGGCCATGGGAATGCTGGACGGCAAGGCGGTGGTCATCACCGGATCGGGCCGGGGTATCGGTGCCGCCTGCGCGAAGGGAGCTGCGCGCCAGGGCGCATCGGTCATCGTCAACGATATCGATGAGGATGTTGCCGACGAGACTGCCGCAGCAATCCGCGAGGAGGGCGGCACCGCACTCGCCTGCGTCGCCGATGTGTCCGACTGGGACGATGCCGCAAGGCTGATCGCCGAGTGCATCGCCAGTTTCGGCAAGATCGACGGTCTGGTGAACAACGCCGCGCTGTTCCACCTGAACAAGGTGTGGGACCTGGATCCCGTCGCCGCGCGCCAGCTGGTCGATGCCAACGTCATGGGGCCGCTGTTCTGCACCGGTCATGCCGTGAAAGCGATGCTGGAGCAGAAGTCGGGATCGATCGTCAATGTCGTCTCGGGCGCGCATATGGGGATGGACGGCATGACCATCTATGGCGCGACCAAGGGCGCCGTCGCCTCGATGGTCTATACCTGGGCGCTGGAACTTGAAGGGACCGGCGTGCGCGTCAACGGCCTTTCGCCTTTCGGCCTCTCGCGCATGACCGCGCCGGCGGAAACCTATTACGACGACGAGACCCGCGCGGCGCGCGTCGCGGAGATCCAGCCGCCCGAAGCCAATTCACCGGTGGTCGAATTCCTGCTGTCCGACCGGGCCGAAGGCGTGAACGGTCAGCTGGTGCGTATGGATAAGGGCGATCTGCAGATCTACACCCATCCCGCGCTGCTGCTGCCGCCGGTACATCGCGACAGCTGGACCGGAGAGGATGTGGCCGACGCTTTCGATGCCGATCTGCGACATCGCCAGGTGCCCTGCGGCGTGCAGGGCATGGAACAGGGCCCCGTTCCGCTTACCAGCGGCTACTGGAGCCGGGTGAAGAAATAGGAGCCGATCAACGATGTCCATCCCGCCCGACGACAAGCCAACTTACCGCCTGCTCACCGGAAAGGACGACCGCGCCTTCTGCGACCGTGTGTCGGAGGCGCTTGACCAGGGCTGGCGGCTCTATGGCTCGCCCACGCTCGCCTGGGACCAGGATGGCGGCTACATGAAAGCCGCGCAGGCGGTGGTGTGGAAAGATGCGGATGTCGTCAAATCATGATCCGTCGCCCCTGCGAAGGCAGGGGCCTATCTGAGCCTGTTCTGCCCGATTTCGGTGCCTCCGGGAACGACTCGGCTATCCGGCACCCGAACAACAACCAGCAAGATTATCTGGGCCCCTGCCTTCGCAGGGGTGACGGGTTGGGGAACTACTCCGCCGCTTCGCTGAGTTCCTCGTCCTCCGCAGCCTGACGCGCCCACATCTCGGCGTAGAGCCCCTCGAGCCGGAGCAGGTCGGCATGGCCGCCCTGTTCGGCAAGGCGGCCGTCATGCAGCACCAGGATCGTGTCGGCATCGGCAACCGTAGAAAGCCGGTGCGCGATTGAGATGCTGGTGCGGTTTTCCGAGACCTTGTGCAGCGTTGCGAGAATGTCTTGCTCTGTCCGCGTGTCGAGTGCGCTGGTGGCCTCGTCGAGCAGCAGGATCGGAGGGTTCTTCACCAGCGTGCGGGCAATCGCGACGCGCTGCTTCTCGCCGCCCGACAACTTGAGGCCGCGCTCGCCCACTTCGGTCTCGAAGCGCTTGGGCAGCCGGTCGATGAGCGGCATCAGGGCTGCCGAGCGCGCTGCCGCCTCGACATCGGCCTGCGTAGCGCCGTCGCGGCCGTAGGCAATGTTGTAGCCGATCGTGTCGTTGAACAACACCGAATCCTGCGGGACGATGCCGATCGCCGCGCGCACCGATTCCTGCGTGACTTCTCTGATATCCTGCCCGTCGATCAGGATGCGCCCGCCCTGCGGATCGTAGAAGCGGAACAGCAGCCGGGCGATGGTCGACTTGCCCGCGCCCGACGGGCCGACGATGGCGATGTGGCTGCCGGCCGGAACCTCGAAGGAAAGCCCGTGGAGGATCGTGCGGTCCGGCTCGTAGCCGAAGACGACGTCCTCGAAGGCGACGCTCGGCCGCTGGATCGTCAGGGCAGGGGCGCCCGGCGCGTCCTGAATTTCCACTTCGGTGTCCATCAGCTTGAACATCTCGGCCATGTCGATCAGCCCCTGGCGGATCGTGCGGTAAACGGTGCCGAGCATGTCGAGCGGGCGGAACAGCTGGGTGAGGTAGGTGTTGACGAAGACGAGATCGCCGACGGTGAACCGGCCCTGCGACCAGCCCCACACCGTGTAGCCCATCGCCCCCGCCATCAGCAGGTTGACGATCAGGGCCTGGGTCATGTTGAGCAAGCCCAGCGAGTTTTCGCTTTTGACCGCCGCATCGGCGTAGGAGCGCGTCGCTTGGGCGTAGCGCTCCTGTTCGCGGTGTTCGGCGCTGAAATATTTCACCGTCTCGTAGTTGAGCAGCGAATCGACGGCGCGGCTCATCGCCTGCGTGTCGAGATTGTTCATCTTCTCGCGCAGCTTGGTGCGCCATTCGGTGATCCACTGCGTCGCCAGAGCATAGGCGAGGACCGCGGCCGCGGTCGCGGCGACAAGGCCAAGACCGAAATGGAGGTAGAAGATCACGGCGATCGCGCCGAGTTCGATGATCGTCGGCGCGAGGTTGAACAGCAGGAAGTAGAGCATGATGTCGATGCTCTTGGTCCCGCGCTCGACGACCTTCGTCACCGCGCCGGTCCGGCGGCCGAGATGGAAGCGCAGGCTTAGCTGGTGCAGGCGGGCAAAGACGTCTTCGGCAAGCGAACGCGTGGCCTCCTGCCCGACCCGCTCGAAGACGATATTGCGCGTCTGGTCGAACAGCACGGAGGTGAAGCGGCCCAGCGCATAGGCCAGCACGAAGGCAAGGGCGACGGCGGAAAGTCCGGTGCCCCCGGTCGTCATCGAATCGACCGCGCGCTTGTAGAAGAAGGGGAGCGCCAGCGTGGTTGCCTTGGCCGCGATGATCAGCAGCACCGCTACCACGATCCGCCAGCGCAGCGCCTTGTTCTCCCTCGGCCACAGATAGGGCAGGAAGCGCGCTACCGTCTTCCAGCCGTCGTGGCGGGCATCGGGATCGTTCACGGCGTTGTCGGGCGGCATGCGGCGTTATGTAGTGGTCATACTTTAAAACGCAAAGCCGCGGGGTTTCTCGAACTCGAACTCAGGCGGCAGGTCGAACAGGACCTTGCGCTTGGAAAAGTCTATGGCGATGCGCCGAAACACGCGTAATTCGCGCATGCCGAGCATCAGGGCGGGGCGCTTGTCGAGTTCCAGCGCCTTGAACGGCGCGGCATCGGCGAAAGCGATGGCGACATTGGTAATACTGACCTCGCCGAAGGAAAGCCGCTCCGCAAAGCCCATCTGGGCGGGAAGCCGCTGGCCGGTGGCGCTTTGAAGCACCGTTTCGATGATCGCCCCGCGCCGGGAAAGTGCGCGTTGCAGGGCGCGGTTGCCAATCGTTATGTCCGATCCCGTGTCGATGATCACCCGCGTGCGCTTACCGTCGATATCGGCATGGGTCATGATCAATTGCCCGCCACGCCGCCGCGCCCTGACGACGATGTCGAAATCGCGGTCGGCGGCCAGCTTTTCGGTATCGTTGACGGCGATGAAGTTGTCGCGGAAGTCGACCAGCACGCGCTGGCCCTGCAGGCTGTCGATCCCCAGAATGCCGTCTGCACCGATATGGTTGCGTTCCAGCAGCGGTGCCTCAAGCCCGAAATAGCTTCGTTTGCCGAGCAGGATCCGCTCGACTTCGGCGGTCCTGACTTCCTTCGGGCCGGCAATGCTGATTATGGTGCGGGACTGGCCGGGTGGTAGCGCCAGCTGGTCGGCAAGAGCGGTGGAAAGCACCGTCGACTGGGACCCGGTATCGAGCAGGAAACGGAAAGGACCGTGTTCGCCGATATGGACCGGGAGCGTCATCCGGTCGTAACGGTCTTCCTCGCCGCCGACGATCTCGGTGCCGGTGGCATGCATTTCCGGCTCGGCGACCTGTATGCCGGGATCGACAGCCGGAGCGGTCGGCAGGACGGTATTGGCCAGCATCAGCGGCAGGATGTGCGCGAGACCATGCATCGCGACTCTCTCCCCGGCGTCCGGGCGCGCTGCCGGACATTCCGTTGAGCCTTACAATAGCACGGTTGCCGCAAGGGCTCCAAACGGCGCCGCTACCGAGAAACGATCAGTCCTGCAGCGCATTTACCGGTTTGCGGGCGGGAACGGAGAATGCGCCGGGTTCCAGGAAGAAGGCGTCGGCCTTGACGCTGAATTTTCTCGCGAACCATGCCCCGCTGGCGATGATTGCTTCGCGGTCTTGGGAAGTCAGGAGCTTGGGGTGGTTTCCGCCCGCGCTCCAATCGATGTAGCGGCGATCCGGTACGACGCGGTCGCCGTGCCGCCTCATGAGGACGGTCTGGATCGCGTGTTCGTCGGGGCATTGGGTGAAGCGCATCCGCCCCCTGTCCAACATGCGGCCGACTTCCCTGCAGATGTCCGCGGCGATATCGCGCGGCAGGGAAAACCAGCCGCTGCCCTTGACCCATGGCTGATCGAGGTAACGTCCGCGATTCAGTCCGGCCTTGTGCCACCAGCGCGAGAACGCCCAGCTCAGGCGCGTTTGCGCGCGCTCGATATTCTCCGACAGGCGGGGAAAGCCTTCGAGGCGGAACTTGCGGTCGTCGAACCACCAGTCCTGCAACCGTTCCTGCTGCATTTCGCCGTAGATATCGGCGAAGGCCGGGAACAGCTCGCCATGCGCGGTGATATCGGCGACGATCTTCTCGCGCGGCGATGTCGGCCAGTCTGCGCCGCTGATCAGGTGGATATAGTCGAAGTCGCATTCCAGCGCCTTGCCGAGGATGCGGCATTGGGCGGCGACCTGGCTCGAATGCGCCCAGAAGACATTGACCGGATCTGGCACCAGCACGACCTTGCCCGAGGGATGGCCCGCGAAGCTGTCGCGCTGGTTGCGCCACAGCTCGGACTTGCAGTCGAGATGGAGGACGATGCGGTCGTCTTCGGGGTCTTCGGCCAGCCGGTCGATGAGTCGGGAAAGCTGTTCGGGCGCGGTGTGGGCAAGGATGGCGTAGGCGAACTTCATGCCGCCTTCTCCGGAACCGGACGGCGCAGCCTGCCAAGGATGTCGCCGAGCACACCGGTGATCTCGCGCGTGAGCGGGTGATCGGTCAGCCACAGCGTTGCCATCCATGCGGCAATGCCGGCGAGCGTGCCGAGCAGCATCGCGCCGAAGCCCAGCTCGCCCGGGCCCTGCCAGAAGCCGTAGATCGCGACCAGCGGTGCGATCGCGGCGAGCGTGGCCGCACCGGACTTCGCATAATTCGCCAGCAGGCCGCTCCAGCGGAAGCCGACCAGCCCGTGCAGGAAACCGATGTAGATGAAAATCCACACCACGCTGTAGGCAAAGCGCGAGGCCGCCGCGGCTTCGAGGCTGACATAGGCCCCGATGGCGAGCAGCACGATCGAAGCCAGCGTATCGAGCAGATTGCGGTGGATCAGCGCCTTCATCCGCCCGAGCAGGATCGGCAGCTCGACATGCAGGGGCAGCGCGACGAAGCAGATCTCCGATATGGCGATCCACTGCAGCAGGGGAGCGGCGCCGACCCAACGCTCTCCATACAGGAGGCGGATCAACGGTTCGGCCAGGATGGCAAGGCCCGCCATCGTCGGCCAGGTCACGCCGCAATAGCAGGAAACGACGCGTTCATAGTGGGGGCCGAGCGGTTCGCCTCTGTCTCGCACCCGGGCGAAGGCCGGATAGAACACGCCGGTGACCGCGCCCGAAACCAGCGTGCGCAATTGTCCGGACAGGCCGTTCGCTCGCCCGAACAGGCCGACGGCGCCCTGGCTGATCAGCCGGCCGATCACCAGATCGGGCAACTTCGCGCTCAGCGTGCCGCTTAGCACCAGCAGCGAGGATCCCCCGCCGAATTTGAGGATCGGCCCGGCGCCGGCGAAGGACAGCGGCCAGGGCAGCAGCAGCCCGTTTCGCCACTGGGCGATCAGGGCGCGCGCGACCAGCTGGGCCAGAGTGCCCCAGGCCAGCGCCATCGCTCCGGCGCCGAGGCGGGCGAGATGGATCGAGACCACCGCGTTGGCCGATGCCGCGCCGATCTCGATCATCGTGTTCGACTTGAAGTCCAGATTGCGCTGGAGCAGGGCCCGTGGGACGACGACAAGCGGCAGCAGCAGGTAGGAAGCGCCGATCACGAGCATCAGCGGGATCAGCTGGGGCATCTCGTAAAGCGCGGCCATCGGCCAGGAGAGGCCCATGCTGATCAGGGCGATGGCCCAGGCGATCACCAGCGACAACGAGCAGGCCGCGCGGATCTTCGCATCGTCGAGATTCGCTTCGCCGGCAATGTAGCGGGTCAGGCCGAAATCCTGGAAGACGGCGATCAGCGTGGCGGCGGCAAAGGCGATCGAGAACAGGCCCAGCTCGTCGGGCCCGATGTAGTTGCGTGCGAGATAGACGCTGACGCCGAAGTTGATCGCAAAGGCGACGTATTGCGCCGACATGGCCCAGATTGCGGCTCCACGGACAGACATGGCGAAACCCGCCCCTCAGCCCGCCCGGAGCAGCGCGTTGGCAACTCCGGCGGCCTTGCCTGGACGTCCCGACTTGAGCAGACGCGCTGCTGCGCGCCACAGTGCAGGTTCGGTTCCGTTCTCGGCGATATGGTCGATCAGGATGTCATAGCCTTCGCCGCCGATGGCCTCGGGCGAATAAAGCGTGCGGTCGATCACCCGGCGCCTGACATAGGCTGCCGAACCTTTGCCGAAGATCGCATCCAGCTTGTCCAGCGGCGGCAGCGTGTCGCAGCCTTCGGTCGGATCGGGGCGGCCGGCGAGGCGTTCGCAATGGGCAAGCCAGGCGATCGCCGCGTGGCGCGCCTGCGAGACGACATGGCGCGAACTCACCTGATCGGGATAAAGGCGGTAGGCAACGAGCGCGTCTGGCAAGTTGGCCATGCGGGTGACCGTGCTTAGGCGCAGCCAGAGGTCGTAGTCTTCCGCGTGGCGATAGGCGGGGCGGTAGGCCCCGACCGAAAGCACCGCCTCGCGCGAATAGATCACCGCGTTGTGGTTGAGCAGCGGCCCGGATTCGAGATTGGCTACAAGCCCCTCATGCGTCGTCGGGCGCACGATCGGCGGGCGGGTGACCGGCTCACCGTCCGGACCGATCAGGCTGGCGGAGCAGCTGATCACGCCATGGTGGGGGTTGGCGGCCAGGAAATCCATCTGCTTCGCGAAGCGCTCGGGA
>JAGREL010000241.1 GCA_020446575.1 Novosphingobium sp.
GCTCATGCTCGAAATCGACATCGATATCGGGCGGTTCCCTGCGCTCCTCGGAAATGAAGCGATCGAACAGCAGCGCATGCTTGGCCGGATCGACCGCCGTGATCTCAAGGCAATAGCAGACCGCCGAATTGGCCGCACTGCCCCGCCCCTGGCACAGGATCGGCGGATCCTGACTGCGCGCGAAATCGACGATGTCCCTGATGGTGAGGAAATAGCGGGCGAGTTCGAGCTTGCCGATCAGGGCCAACTCGCGCGCCAATGTCTCGCGCACGGTCTCCGGCACGCCCGAGGGATAACGGCGATCCGCTCCTTCCCAGGTGAGATGTTCAAGATGCTGCTGCGGGCTGCGGCCTTCTGGATAGGCCTCTTCGGGATATTCGTAGCGCAGCTCGTCGAGGCTGAAATCGCAGGCATCGGCCACTTCGCGCGCGGCGGCGACGGCATATGGCCAGCGCTCGAACAGCCGGACCATTTCCTGCGGCGACTTCAAGTACCGCTCGGCATTGGCGCGAAGCAGGTAGCCGGCCCTGGCGACAGTGGTCTTATGACGAATTGCCGTCATCACATCCTGCAACGGGCGGCGGTCCGGAGCGTGGTAGAGCACATCGTTGGTGGCGAGGATGGACAGGCCGTTCGCCTTTGCCAGAGCATCGAGCATCTCGATCCGGGCGATGTCATCGCCGGTGTAGAGGTGGCTCGTGGCGATGTGGCGCAGCGTTGGGAGCTGTTTTGTCAGGTATGGGAGGATGTTTTCCAACGTACCGCAAGGCGGTGGTTTGGGAACCAGCTTCAATATTGGTTTCTTCTCGTCATCCCCGCGTAGGCGGGGATCCAGATAAGCTGTCGGACTTCGATTGCCGATCGAAGATAGGCCCCTGCCTTCGCAGGGGCGACGATCCAAATCGAAGACCTCATCCAGATCCCCCGGTGGTATCAGCACCAGCTGCACATCCTCGGAATGCCCAGCCAGCATCTTCAGCGAAATCTCGCACACGCCCTTTTCCTGCCACTCGCCGGAAAGCGTGTTCATCCGCCCGGCCGAGATCAGGCGGCAGAGCCGGCCGTAAGCCGCGCGATTCCGGGGGTAGGCAAGGAAGGCCAGCCCTTCGACCGTTTCGATCCGGCAGCCGATCACCGGCCTGAGTTTGAGCGCCTTGGCCTCGGTGTGGACACGCACCACGCCTGCCATTGTGTTGGCATCGGCAATGCCGATCGCGTCATAGCCCAGAGTCCGGGCCGTGGTGACAAGGTCGACCGCATCCGAGGCACCGCGCAGGAAGGAGAAGCAACTGACCAGTCCCAGCTCGACGAAAGGCGCATGCTCGGGCGGCGCAATACTGTCCGGGTCGGGCCGGACCCGGCGACGGGCGGGGGTGAGCGGGGCGTCAGGCATCCAAGCCCCCTCTTCTGAAGAGGAGGGAAAATCCAAGGAGGCCCTTCATCCGCACAACCCCTGCAGGAACCATTCGGGCGCTCCGCCGCGCCCGTCGCCGGCAATGCCGTTCCGGTAAATCCAGTAACGCCGCCCCTGCCCATCCTCGATGCGGTAATAGTCGCGCAGGCGGGAAGTGGAGCGTTCGCGCCACCATTCGGGCGCGATCCGCTCCGGCCCTTCAGCCCGTTCGATCTCATGGACCTGCCCCCGCCAGCGGAAGCGGCGTGGCAGCCCGTCCGGCGTGGCATAAAGCACGGCGATGGGCTCGGGCCGGTCGAGCAGCTTCAGCGGACGGGCGCGGAATTCCAGCTCCTGCTGCGAAGCCTTTTCCGGCGCCAGCGGCTCCTGCCAACGCTGGGCGCGCTCGGGAATGTGACTGGCATAGGGGACCGGGCGCCGCACCGCATCGACGCCCAGACGCACAACAAGCCGGTCAATGCAGGCGGCAAGGCTGGTGCCGTGCACTTCCCGCGCCGCTTCCAGATCGCTCTGGGGTATGGCCAGCGGTTCGGTCCACGGGCTGCGCAGGCGGACAAGCTCGATACCGAAACCGGCATCGACATCGTCGAGCTTGCCGGCGAACAGCCGGACGATATGCGCCGGATCGCGACTCGGCGTGGCAAGCTCGAGGCGGCGGATGACGACATCGCCATCGACTTTCCACATGCCGAGTTCGAGCCGCCTTGCCCCCTCGCCCCGCCCTTCGAGCAAGCGCGCCATGTCTTCGGTGAGATCCGCCACTACGCGATCGAGCAGGTCGCGGTGGCGGATCGGTTCCGCCAGCCGCCGCTGGACAAGCGGCACGTCCACAGACAGCACCGGCAGCAGCGGTTCGGGCACGCGGCCCAGCAGCTGGTCCATGCGAACAAGCGGATTGGCGGCAGGCGCACGGTGATCCCGGAAACGCCGGGCGAGCGCTTCACGTTGCACACCATGAAGGTCAGCGAGCCGCTTCAGGCCAAGGCGCCTCAGCACCAGCAGGGTATCGTCATCAAGCCGAAGCGCGGCAACCGGCAGGTCGGCGAGATAGTCTATGATGTTGCATTGCGCCTCCAGGATCGCTCCTCCCGGCCCATGATGAGCCAGCGCCCAGGCCGCGCCGGCAGTGGGCGCGATGGCGAGCCGCACCGTCAATCTGCGGCACCTGAACATCTCCCGTGCATCGGCAATCAGCGCCGCCTCTCCGCCGAAAAGATGCGCCGTGCCGGTGATGTCGACAATCAGTCCGTCGGGCGGGTCGAGCGCGCTCCATGGTCCCCAGCGCTGCACCCACAGGGCAAGCTGCTCCAGGAAGGCAATATCCGCCGCCGGATCGGCTGCCGCGATCGCCAGCCCCGGGCAAAGCGTCCGCGCATCGGTAAGCATCATGCCAGGCCGCGCGCCGGCCTCCAGCCCTGCCTTATTGGCCGCGGCAATGCGGACCCCGCGCGCCGTTTCGGAAATCAGCGCCAGCGGGGTGGCATCGGCGCCTTCCCCTTTCTTCAGACCTTCAGTGAGCCGCCAGCGGTCGATCGCCAGCTGCCTGCACCAGATCGCCAGAATTCTCCGGCTGATCCGGCGTGGCGGACGATCGCTGGGCGGCGAGGACGTGTCCGTCATCGCGCAATATCCATTCTCCGGGAGGGTGATTGCGGGCACGGAACAGCTCCGCCCGCCAGCTCGCCTTGCCAGGCGCCTGAGCGTTCCAGCGTGGCGGCGGTGATCCGGCCGAACGCACCTGCCAGCGCATACGGGCCGAGGAAAGGTCACGCGCCGCATCTGTTCGCACCAGCCACAACGGCACGCCGTGTCTTTCCACGGCGAGGCTCAGGCGTCGCGATGCAGTGAAATCCAGCGCCCGCTGATTGCCCGCGATCTCGCCGATCACGAAAGCCAGATCCCGGCAGCGCAGGCCTTCCTCCAGCGCAAACAGCGCGTCTTCCGGACTTTTCGCGGCGACGTGGATCAGGCGGTGGCGCAAGTGCCGAGGCAGGCCGGGACGGTACGGCCGTCCGGTCAACCTGAGCGCAGCGGCATCCTGTACCCACAGCCAGGCCCGTTCATCCGGCGTATCCGCAAGCGGATCGGGCATGCGACTCCGTATCCGGTCGAGCGCCAGGGCAAGCGCCATCGCCGCTCCGGAGCCTTCATGGCCGGACGCGAAAATCTCGCCGTGCGGTACGGCATCATCGGCTTTCCCGGGACGCCACTCGGCAAGGCGCGCGGCATGGAAAGCGGCGAAAGGTTGCAGGTCTGCGGTCATGCGAATCGCGATTATGTTCTATTTTTGTTCTCATTGGAAGCGATTCATGCTGCCCAGCAGTCAAAAGGGCCGCCCAGACGGACGGCCCTCCTCTCCCCAAACTCGAGCATATGTGAATCCGACTCGGTCAAACAATGCAACCGCGTCGGAATATTGCGATAATGTCAGCTCCGGTCCCGGTCGGCAATACCCGGAATATCGGGCTCGATATCGGCATACTCGGGTTCGTGCACCTCGAAATGGCCAAGCCCGACGTGACTGTGACGGCGGCCATAGCCGAAATAAACCGCGAAGCCGATCACAGCCCAGGTCGGCAAAACGATCATCGCTGCGGTCGGCAGATTGACGAACAGGAAGATACAACCGGCAATTGTCGCCGGCCCGACCAGCCAAAGGGCCGGCGTACGGAAATTGCGCGGGAAATCGGGAGAACGGCGCCGCAGGATCATCACTGCGATCGCGACCATCATGAAGGCATAAAGAGTGCCGGCATTGGAAATATCGGCGAGCTGACCAACCGGAAGGAAAGCCGCACCGACGGCAACCACCGAGCCGGTAATCACGGTTACGACATAAGGCGTCTTCCATTTCGGGTGGACCGCAGCAAGCCTATCGGGCAGCAGCCCGTCGCGTGCCATGACGAAAAAGATGCGCGTCTGGCCGAACAGCAGGATCAGGATCACCGAGGGCAGCGCGACGAAAGCAGCGATGCCGAGCATGTTGCCGATCGTGCCATGGCCGAGAACCCGCAGTACGTGCGCCAGCGCCTCGTCAGAGCAGACCAGATACTGGGCATATTGCGGCATGGCGCATTGGCGGGCGAGCTCTTCGGAGCCGGCCGGGAAAGGCACGCCGTTCGGCCCCATGATCGGCTGTCCACCGATCGAACCGATCGCGCCGGCGGATACGAGAATGTAGAATACCGTGCAGAACAGCAGCGAGCCCACCAGCCCGATCGGCACGTTGCGCTGCGGGTTCTTGGTCTCCTCCGCCGCCGTCGATACCGCGTCGAAACCGACATAGGCGAAAAACATCGTCGCCGCCGCGCCAACCGCGCCGACGCCGGTGCCCAGGCCTCCGAAGACTCCGGCCGGCAGGAATGGATTGAACCGCGCAGCCTCGGTTTCGGGGAGAGTCAGTATGACAAAGGCAGTGAGCGCCGTGACCTTGATTGCCACCAGCGCTGCATTGAACCAGGCGCTTTCGCGGGTGCCGATCATAAGCAGCCAGGTCACCAGCAAGGCGATCACCAGGGCCGGAAGATTGATAACCCCGCCCGGTGCACCTCCCAGCGCCAGCGGCCCTGCGCTCAGCGAGGCGGGCAAATGTATGCCGAGAAACTCGTTGAGGATCGTCCCTGAGAAATAGCCGGACCAGCCTACTGAAACCGCGCTTGCGGCAACCGCATATTCCAGCACCAGCGACCAGCCCACGGTCCAGGCGAGGAACTCACCCATAGTCGCGTAGGTATAGGTATAGGCGGAGCCAGCCACGGGGACCATTGCCGCGATCTCGGCATAGCAGAGTGCTGCAACGATGCAGATCGCCCCTGCAATCGTGAAAGCGAGCATCAGCCCCGGCCCGGCCTTCTGCGCGCCCGCTGCGGTCAGCACGAAAATGCCCGTGCCGATCACGCAGCCTATGCCGAACAGCATCAGCTGAAAGGCGCCGAGCGTGCGATGCAGGGATTTCTTTTCCGCCGTCTCGAGAATAGCGCCAAGCGGCTTCACGCGACCGAACATGCAATTCCCCACACCAGTGACCGGACCGGCACGGAAGCTAGCGGCACATCATGCATTAGCAAGGGCCAAACACCGCCCTTCCCCAGCCTTGAAGCGCCGTCTAAAAGGCTCTCATGTCTACGACTTTTAAACTCGACACGTCGACGAGCCGCGCCAATCCCACACCCGCGCCGATGAGGCGCCTGACGGTGCCTGCCATTCGCGAGCGAAAGCAGAATGGCGTGACGGAAGAGCCCATCGTCATGCTCACCGCCTATACCGCCCGGCAAGCCCAGCTGCTCGACGAGCATTGCGATCTTCTGCTGGTCGGCGACAGTCTGGGCCAGGTGATTTACGGCCTTCCCGCAAGCATTCCCGTAACGCTGGACATGATGGCCGCGCATGGAGCGGCGGTCGTTCGCGGCAGCTTTCATTCCGTGGTCGTCGTCGACATGCCGTTCGGCGCCTATGA
>JAGREL010000242.1 GCA_020446575.1 Novosphingobium sp.
GTCGATTTCCTCGGCGGGCGGGCAGGCGGTCGGGTTGTAGATGGACATGTGCATCCCCATGGCTATTTGTTCGCCTTATAATCAACAGTGTTGTTTATTACAACCCTGTCTATCGCGGTGTAGCCCGGGCTGCGTTGATCTCTGTCAAATGTCCGGCCTGGTGAGATTATCCGGGCGTTGCCTGTCGCGTTTGACGGAAATCAATGTTTCTCGATCGCAGTGCGGGGAAATTGCAAATCAAGAGATTGTCCAAGGGCCCGGCACCGGCATCGCCGCAACGGGTTCCGGCCAAACGCTTCTCCCCACCTCGAGCGGCTGTCCCTCGTGACCAGCCGCTCTTTTTTTGCCTGCGGCCGCCGACCGTGCCTGGCAGCGGCATTTTCATCGCGATGGGCTTGGCCGGCCGGGCCGTTTGACGCCGATCAATGGCATGCGGGCAAGCCGGGCCAAGAACTTGCCCGTTACCGCCATCCGCGCCCGGCTGCGCCCCGCGCCCGGTCCGTATTGGGAGACAACCGATGGAAATGAACGACATGGTGATCGTCAGCGTCGACGATCACATCTGCGAGCCGCCCAATCTGTTCGACAACCAGCTTTCCGGCGAACTGCTTGCTACCGCGCCCAAGTTCCTGAGTGACAGGAACGGCAAGAACTTCTGGTCCTATCAGGGATACGTCCGTCCTTCCGTTGGCCTCAATGCCGTGGTCGGCCGGCCGTTCGATGAATACGGCATGGAGCCGACCTCGCTCGATCAGCTGCGCGAGGGTTGCTATGACGTGCACGCCCGGATCGACGACATGGATGTCAACGGCATTGCCGCGTCGATGAACTTCGGCAACTCCATCTCTTTCGACGGTCAGACCTTCCACCGCGCGCCGGACAAGAAGCTCGCCCTGCGCCACATGCAGGCCTACAATGACTGGCATTACGACGAATGGTGCATGGCCTATCCCGGCCGCTTCATTCCGATCGGTGTTCTGCCGACCTGGGACATGAACGCCACGGTCGCCGAGATCCACCGGCTCGCCAGAAAGGGCTTCCGTACCGTCCAGATGAACGAGAACCCGACGGTTCAGGGCCTGCCGAGCATCCACAACGAATACTGGGATCCCTTCTTCAAGGCGATCAACGACACCGACATGACGATCGCGCTGCATATCGGCAGCGGCAATCCGGCGCCGCACGCCTCGATGGAAACGCCGATCGAAGCCTGGATCACGACGATGCCGATGTCGGTCGCCCAGGGCGTGGCCGACTGGCTCCAGCTCGAGGAGCTGCACCAGTATCCGGACATGCGCATCGCCATTTCGGAAGGCAGCATCGGCTGGATTCCCTATTTCATGGAACGTGCCGACTTCTCCAACTGGCGGCACAAGACCTGGACGCATTCCCGCTTCCAGGAGCTGAAGCCGAGCGAGCTGCTCAAGCGGCATTTCCTCCACTGCTATCTGTGGGATCCCTTCGGCCTGCAGAATCTCGACGTGATCGGCGAGGACAATGTCGCTTATGAAGTCGACTATCCGCACTCCGACGCGCTGTGGCCCGATGCGCCCGAATATCTCTGGGAGCACGTCAAGCATCTCAGCGATACGGTCATCGACAAGGTGACGCACGGAAACGCGCTCCGCTTCTTCCAGTTCGATGATCTGTTCAAGAATTTTGGCTGCGAGGAAGTGACGGTCGGCGCCTTGCGCGCCAAGGCAAAGGCCAAGGGAGTCGACACCACGCCCAGAAGCTCGGGTGGTGCCAGGCCGATGGCCGATGACCGTCCGGTGACCTCGGGCGATATCATGTCGATGATGAAGGAACAGGCGGACGCGCGCGAGGCAGAGCCGGCCTGAGGTCGCTACCTGGCGCCCGGCCGAGGGTCGGGGGCCGGGGTAAGCTGGCAGCCGAACGCACCGAAGCCGGGGAGGAGGCGCGGGCATCGCGTCTCCTCCTTTGTTTTGTGACTGGACCGACTGCACAAGATTGGCCTGTAGCCCCGGCGTGATGTGTGCTTAGGTGCCCGATCTCGAACTGGCGATAAGGAAACAACCAGGAGACGAGATGGGTGCTTTGAAAGCGGCGCACGGCGGTGAGCTCAAGAACCTGTATCTTGGCGCCGAAGAAGCGGAAGAAGAAAAGGCACGGTCCAGGGAAATCAAATCCTGGGACCTCACGCCGCGCCAGCTGTGCGATATCGAACTGATCCTGAACGGCGGCTTTTCTCCACTGGAAGTGTACGAGGCGCGCGACCGCAAGGGGCTCTATGCCCGCGCGCGCGCCGGCGTAATCACGGAGTTCACCGGTGTATCGGATCCCTACGAGGAACCGGAGAACCCTGAGATGCGGATCGACACGACGGAGATCACCATCGACCAGGCGGCACAGCAGGTCCTGCTCAAGCTGGAAAGCCTCGGCTACCTGAGCTAGCGGTCGCGCCCCGATCGCCTGCAGTCAACTGTTGACAGTTTGGCTTGATCTTACCACGGTCGCCACCGGAACGAGGGAACTGATCGCATGGAAATCTCTGGAGGACGCTTCGTCATTACCGGCGGTGCGAGCCTGATCGGATCGCATGTCGCGGACCGGCTGTTGGCCGAGGGTGCGAAGCAAGTGTTGTTGCTCGACAATTTCTCGCTCGGCACGCCGCAGGCCGTCGCGCATCTCGAGAATGACGAGCGCGTGAAGCTGGTGCGCGGCGATATCCTGCGCGTCGGCGAGCTGTTCGACGCCTTCGAGGGCGCCGACGGCGTCTTCGCGATTGCCGGCTTCCTGACTCTGCCGCTGACCCAGAACCCGCCGCTCGGGCTGGCCGTCAATGTCGATGGGATGGTCAACGTCTTCGAGGCCTGCCGCTATCGCGGTGTGAAGAAAGTCGTATTCTCGTCCTCGATCGCGGCCATCGGCGAGCCCGGAGTGGAACCGATCACCGAAGAGAGCCATTCGAACCTTGCCGCCTTCCAGGCTGGCACAAAACTCTATGCCAGCACCAAGCTGATCGGCGAGGCGCTGTGCCAGCTCTACAGCGCCAAGCACGGTGTGCATGGTGTCGCCCTGCGCTATGCGACGGTCTATGGCGAGCGGCAGCACTATCGCGGCGTCAACGCGCTCTACATCATCGAGAATTACGACCGGATCATGCGGGGCGAACGGCCCCGGATTTCAGGCGACGGCAGCGAAGTGCACGACTATGTCCATGTCTCGGACGTTGCCCGGGCGAATGTCACGGCCATGGCCTCCGATGTGACGGGCGAGGTGTTCAATGTCGGCTCCGGCGTTGCCACCGATCTCAGGGAACTGGTCGCGTTGCTGCTCAAGATCACCGGGAGCGATCTCGAGCCGGAATATGTCGATGCCGGCGGCGCGGTGAAATCCACTTCCGGCTCGCACATCGATTTCCGCGTGGAGAAGGCCGAGCGGATGCTGGGCTGGAAGCCGGAAGTGAGCTTCGAGGAAGGCCTGCGCCAGCTTATCGCCTGGCGCGAGAGCGAAACGGCTGACTGACATGCGCCTCCATCGCTTGCCGGCGGTCTTCATGCGAGGAGGCACTTCCCGGGCGATCATGTTCCGCCGGGAAGACCTGCCTGCTGACGAGCGTGAGTGGGACGCGATCTTCCTGGCCGCGATGGGCTCGCCCGATCCGAACGGCCGCCAGCTAGACGGCATGGGCGGCGGCATCTCCTCGCTGTCGAAAGTCTGCGTGGTGGGCCCGCCGAGCCGGGACGATGCCGATGTCGACTACACTTTCGCGCAGGTGGCGGTGGACGAAGCGCTGGTCGATTACGGCGGCAATTGCGGCAACATGTCCTCGGCGATCGGTCCCTTTGCCATCGAGGAGGGCATTGTCCCTGCGCCCGAGGACGGCGAAGCGGCAGTGCGCATCCACAACACCAATACCGGCAAGATCATCCTGGCGCGTTTCCCGGTGAAGGACGGCGTGCTCGCTGCCGACGGCGATTTCGAACTGGATGGCGTTGCCGGAACCGCCGCGCCGATCAAGCTCGAATTCCTCGATCCCGGCGGCTCCAAAACCGGCAGGCTGCTGCCCACCGGTGCGCCTCTGGACATGCTGGCAACGTCCGATTTCGGTGAGATCGCCGCTTCATACGTCGACGCCGGCAACCCCTGCGTCTTTGTGGCAGCCGAGGATCTCGACATGACCGGCGTCGAGCTGCCCGACTCACTCGACCGGAATGCGCAATGGCTCGAGCGAATGGAACAGATCCGGCAGGCGGCCTCGGTACGCATGGGTCTCGCGGCTGATTCCGCTGCGGCCAGACGGCTGGCAAGCATTCCCAAGGTTGCCATGATCAGCGCTCCCCAGAAGTCGCTCACGCTTTCGGGAGGCGAACTCACGGCCTCTGACATGGATATCGTCATCCGCATGATCTCGGTCGGCCAGCCGCATCGCGCCGTGCCGATTACCGGTGCGATCTGCCTTGCGGTGGCCGCGCGCGTGCCCGGCACGCTGGCGCATCGCTTCTGCACGGGGGGTACAGGGTCGATCCGTATCGGCCATCCGTCCGGCACGATACTGGTCGATGCCGGCGTCACGCTTGACGAGGACGGATCCGCTTGCGCTGACTACGGCGCAGTCTTCCGCAGCGCGCGCCGGCTGTTCGAAGGCAAGGTGCTCTATCGCGCGCCTTAGCCACTTCATTTTGTCAACTGTTGACAGTTTTAGGGGGCGGCCCTACGGCCTCGCCGACCTGGTGATGGAGAAATTGCATGGCCGCTGACGAGGCTTGGGATGTAATCGTTGTCGGCGCCGGCAACGCCGCCTTGTGCGCCGCGTTGTCAGCAGCGGAGCAGGGCGCCAGGGTGCTGGTGCTCGAAAAGGCCACGATCGACGATCGCGGCGGCAATTCCACTTTCACCGCCGGCGGGTTCCGCTTCTGCCACGATGGCGTCGAGGACCTGCGCCAGGACATCCTCGACGACATGACCGAGGGCGAATACGATTCCATCGGCAACCTCCCTCCGCTGTCCGAGGAAACCTTCATGGAAGTCCTCATGCGCGTCACCGAGCACAATGCCGACGAGGACCTCGCCAATATCCTTATCGGCCAGTCGCGTGACGTGATGCGCTGGATGCGCAGCCACAAGATCCGCTTCATCCCGATGTTCGGCCGCCAGTCCTTCAAGATCGAGGGCAAGCATCACTTCTACGGCGGCGTGAACATAGAGGCGGTCGGCGGCGGCTGGGGCCTGGTCGACATGCTGGTGCAGGCCTGCGAGCGGATGGGCATCACCATTCGCTACGAAACGGGCCTGCGCGAATTGATCCAGGACCAGAAAGGCGTGGTCACCGGCGTGCGCGCCTTCGGGCCGGACGGTTACGAGGACATCATGGGCAAGGCGGTTATCCTCGCCTGTGGCGGTTTCGAATCCAATCCCGAGATGCGGGTGCGTTATTTCGGGCCGGGCTGGGAACTGTGCCGGGTGCGCGGCACGCAGCACAACACCGGCGACGGCATCAATGCGGCGCTGAAGATCGGCGCTCGCCCGCACGGCGGCTGGTCGAGCTGCCACGCCGTCCAATGGGACATTTCCGCGCCGCCCTACGGCGACCGGGTGGTGCTCGACAACTTCCAGAAGCACTCCTACCCGATCGGCATCGTCGTAAACATGGAAGGCAAGCGCTTCATCGACGAGGGTGCGGACTACCGCAATCACACCTACGCCAAATACGGCAAGGAAGTGATGAAACAGCCCGGACGTGCCGCGGTCCAGATCTTCGATGCCAAGACGCACGACAATGTGCGCGACGAGTACCGCATCCGCGAAGTCACCAAGGCAAGCTCTGACACGCTCGAAGGGCTGGCCGAACAGCTCGACATCGATGTCGAGGGCCTGAAGAAGACGATCGCCGAATTCAACGCCGCCTGTCAGCCCAATGCTTTTGAAAGCGAATACAATCCGTCAGTGCTTGACGGCGTTTGCACCAAAGGGCTGGAAGTGCCCAAGTCCAACT
>JAGREL010000243.1 GCA_020446575.1 Novosphingobium sp.
GATTGGGTTGTTGTCGGCAGCGGCGCCGGTTCGATGAGTTCGGCGCTGTTGATGAACAAGGCCGGAAAATCCGTCGTGATTCTCGAAAAGGCCCCGTGGGCGGGCGGCACGACCTGCAAGTCGGGCGGCGTGATGTGGATTCCCAATAACCGCTTCATGGATCCCGGCGAGGACAGCGACGAGAAGGCGATCACCTATCTCAACGCGGTCGTCCCGGATGGCCCGGACTCTCCCGGCACATCGCCCGAACGCAGGACGGCTTATGCCGTCGAAGGGCGCAAGATGCTGGATTTCATCGTCGAGCAGGGTGTCGCCCTGGAGCGGGGGTCTCGTTTCTGGCCCGACTATTACGACGAACTTCCCGGGGGATGCAAAACCAGCCGAACCGTCACGGCGCTGCCGTTCGACAAGAAGGAACTGGGCGCGTGGGCGCCGAAACTGCGCCAGGGCTTTCTGGAAGTGCCGGCGCGCCTCGATGATGGCATGAAACTGCCGTTCATGAAGCACAGCTGGGAGATCAAGAAGATCTTCCTGAAAATCGCATTCAAGCTCGTTCTCGGAAAGCTCACCGGCAAGCACTGGGTCACGGCCGGTGCCGCGCTGCAGGGACGCATGCTCAAGGCCGTGCTGGAAAAGCAGGCGGCTGACGTTCGCCTGGAATCGCCGGTTTCAGAGATCGTCATGGAAGGCGGCAAGGCTGTCGGCGTGGTCACGACGAAAGGCGGCAAGCCCTGGCGCATCGGGGCCAACCTGGGCATTCTGGTCAATGCCGGGGGGTTCTCGCAAAACCAGGCGATGCGCGACAAATACATGCCGGGTACCTACAAGGAGTGGTCGAACGGCATCGAATCAAACACCGGTGACCTTCATGTCGCGATGGAACGCGTTGGCGGCGTGCTGGCACAGATGGACGAAATGGTCGGCTTCCAGATGACCAAGGCGCCCGGCTGGGATACCGACTACGTCAAGCCCGGTACGCAGAGCACTACCGCGAAGCCGCATGCAATCCAGGTCGATCAGTCGGGCGTGCGGTACATGAACGAAGGCGGCTCCTACGAACTGTTCTGCGAGACCATGCTGAAGCGGGACAAGGAAGTGCCCGCGGTGCCGAGTTGGGCCATCATGGACCAGCAATATATGAACGAATATCCGCTCGCCGGAAAATCCGGCGTGAAGCGCAATCTCGACGGGTGGATACAGTCAGGCTGGGTCAAGCGAGCGGACACGATCGAGGAGCTTGCGAAGATCATCGATGTGCCGCCCGATACGCTGAAGGCGACCGTCGATCGCTGGAACGGCTTTTGCGACAAGGGCGTCGATGAGGACTTCCACCGGGGCGCGCGGGCCTATGACGATTATCTGGGCGATCCGTTCTTCGATGGTCCCAACAAGACCATGGGTCGGATCGACAAGGCCCCGTATTACGCCATCGAAATCGTTCCCGGCGATGTCGGCACCTACGGCGGTGTCGTCACCGATGTGAATGCGCGCGTGCTCGATGCGAACAATCAGCCGATCGAGGGGCTATATGCCTGTGGCATTTCCACCGCCTCGGCCATGGGGAGGGTCTATCCCGGCGCAGGCGCCAGCGTCGGGCCGTCGATGACTTTCGGCTGGGTGGCCGCGAAGCACGCGGCGGGCCTGAGCAATCAGGCCGTCTGAAGCCCGCAGTCATGATGGACGCAGAGACTTTGGAGGCAGAGGGCTGGGAACGGTTGCCCACGCATGCCTTTTCGCTTGTGATCGGTTCGACCTGGATCACTGGCGAGCCGGGCAATCGCACCGTGGGACTGATCGCGGACCCTGTTGCGGTCAACGAGAACATCGGCATCGTTCATGGCGGCGCGCTCATGACTTTCGCCGACGTTGCGCTTGGCGCGGGCGTGGCGGATGTGATCGGACATGCGAATTGCGCCACCGCCCAGCTCCAGTTCCAGTTCGCTTCGGCGGCACGGGCAGGCAGTTTCATCACCTGCAATCCCGAGGTCGTCCGCAAGACGTCTCAGCTCGTGTTCATTCGCGGCCTGATCGAGGCCGACAGCCGCACGATTGGCGCCGCCGACGCGATCTTCAAGATTCTCGAACAAGAGAAGATGGAAAAGCTCAGATCAGGTTGATCCCGACCTTGCCGAAGAACTTGCCGCTTTCAAGGTGCCGATAGGCATCCTGAATGCGGTCCAGATCGTAGACGACATCGACCGGTGGCTTGATGTCGTGCTTGACGATGAAATCGGTCATTGCCTCGTGCTGATCGCGGTTGCCGACGCCGATCGGCTGGTTGCTTACACCGTCAGCTTCCTTGGTCCAGCTGAATTCCGAGCCGAGCATGCCGATTGTCGAGTTCTGGCCGCCTTTGACCATCAGCGATGCATTGTCGTCGAACTGGGTGCCGCCGACGGTGTCGATCACATTGGCGATATTGTTGCCGCCGACCGCATCGCGCACTTCGTCGACCCAATTGGCCGAGGTCCGGTAGTTGATTGTCGCGTCCGCACCGTAGGAGCGTGCGCGGGCAAGCTTGGCGTCCGACGATGAAGTGATCGCCACTTTCGCGCCCATCGCCTTGGCCAGCTGCAGCGCGGCGATCGAAACGCCGCCGGTGCCGTGGGCTAAAACCCATTCGCCGGGCTCCGTCGGACGGAATGCAGTCAGTGCCGACCAGGAAGTAAGCGCCGCGCAGGGCAGCGTCGCGCCTTCGAGGTCGCCCAGCTCATCGGGCAGGTGACACAGGCTTTCGGCTTTGAAGACGGCATATTGCGTCGCAACGCCATCTACGGGACCGCCAAGCATGACTCCATCGGACGTCGGGCCGGAGAGCCAGTTGGGCGAGAAGATCGGCACGACGCGATCTCCGGCCTTTACCCGGGTCACTCCGTCGCCAACGGCAGCGATTTCTCCGGCGGAACAGGAGACCGGGATAACGTCGGGTTCCTTTGCCAGGCCGGGAAACAGGCCCTTGACGATGATCAGGTCGCGATAGTTCAACGTGGCGGCCTTGATGCGGACCAGCGCTTCGCCCGGGCCCGCTTCCGGTATCGGAACTTCGCTCACGGCGATCGTGTCGATGCCTTTGCCGGTCTGAACTCTCGCCTGCTTCATCATTCTTCGTCTCCCGGGAATCTCGTTTGGGTGTTCCCTAGACGATCCCATGCATTGCTAGCACCTTCTTTTTGAGAGCGATTGCGCTTGTCTGAAACGGTGCAGCATCGTGACTGCGGTTTCAAACGGGTTCGGCTTGCGTTTGCAACCGGAACGGGCGTTGCTAGGTCTTTGCCGCAAGGGGCCGGGAGAGAGACGCTGGCAAAGTCTGAGCTATCGCTGATCGAAGGTGCGCCGCTTGCCGATGAGCCGGGGCAGGGCGCGCATACCATTGGCGGATATCTGCGCGAAATCGTCGCCCGCTACGGTCAGGCCGAGGCGGTGGTACTGCGCATCGGCGACCATCGCCTGTCCTGGAGTTACGACGAACTGCTGGCGCGTTCGCTGGAAGTGGCGAAGGCGCTGGTAGCCTCGCGGATAGGTAAGGACGCGCGGGTCGGTATCCTGATGACCAACCGTCCTGAATTCCTTTCAAGCCTGTTCGGCGTAGCTCTTGCCGGAGCCGTTCCGGTTCCGCTCAGCACCTTCTCGACGCCATCCGAACTCGACTACCTCATCAACGCTTCGCAGATCTCGCTGCTGCTGTTCGAACAGCACGTGCTGAAGAAGGATTTCCACGAGATGATCGCCGGCCTCGAACCGGCGATCGGCACGGCAGAGCCCGGCGCGCTTGTATCGGAACGCTATCCCTTCCTGCAGCATCTTGTCTCGCTGGGAGGCATTGCCGGGGCTTCGGAACCGCTGGAATCGCATGAAGGAGGTGCCGTTGAGCGGTGGGATGCGTTCCTTGCACGGGGCAGGAATATCGGCGATGCGCCGGTGCTGGCGCGTGCCGACAGCGTCATTCCGTCCGATACGGGCGGGATCTTCTTCTCTTCGGGCACGACCAGTCTTCCCAAGGGCATAATCCATGCGCACCGCGCCTTCACCGTTCAGTGGTGGCGGTGGCCGCGCAGCTTCTGCATGAAGGAGCCGGTGCGCAGCTGGACCGGAAACGGCTTCTTCTGGTCGGGCAATTGCAGCATGGTACTCGGCACTGCCTTTTCGACTGGCGGAGCGGTTATCCTCCAGCGCTATTTCGATGCCGAAGAAGCGCTCGCGCTTATGGAAGCCGAGCAGGTTACCTTCATCAACGGCAGGCCGCACCAATGGGCAAGGCTTCAGGCCGCCGCGAACTGGGATGCGGCCGATCTTTCGAGCCTGAAGTACATCCCCCGCGGCGAGATGATCTGGGAGCATCCCACGGTCGAAACCGACTGGGTGGTGCCGATGGCGTTCGGCACAACCGAGACGATGACGGTGTGCACTGGAATGGATGCGGACACTCCGCCCGAATATTATCTGGAAAGCTTCGGCAAGCCGTTTCCGGGAAACATCCTCAAGATCGTCGACCCCATGACGGGCGAGATTCTTCCGCTGGGGGCCAAGGGCGAGATGTGCATCAAGGGACCGACCTTGATGACCGGCTATCTGGGCAAGGCGCCGGAAGAATGTTTCGATGCCGAAGGTTTTTACTGCACCGGCGATGGCGGATATGTCGATCGGGAAGGGCGCTTTTTCTGGGAAGGGCGGCTGACCGACATGATCAAGACGGGCGGCGCCAATGTTTCTCCGGTAGAGGTAGACGATGTGATTGCCAGGTTCCCGGGCGTGAAGCGGACGCAGACAGTGGGCGTGCCGGACGATTTGCTCGGCGAGATGGTGGTTGCCTGCATAGTTCCTCTGGATGGCATGAAACTGTCCGAGCAGGAGATCATCTCCTTCGTGAAAGGCGAGATCGCGAGCTTCAAGGTGCCTCGCCGCGTTCTGTTCTTCACCGACGAGGACTATGCGATCACGGGCAGCGAGAAGGTCAAGTCCAGCGTGGTCAAGGAGTTGGCGATAAAACGGCTTGAGGTGAACAGCGTGCCTGCTGCCTAGGGAGAGTGGCGATGAAGAGGCTTGAGGATAAGGTGATCCTGATTGCCGGAGGCGGCGGCATCGGCAACGAAATGGCCCGGCGCTATGCAAGCGAGGGCGCTTCGGTGGTGATCGGCGACATCGATGCGGCCATCGCGACCACGGCTGCCAGGGACATATCGGAAGCAGGAGGGTCGGCGATCGGCCTGGAACTCGACGGGTCTGAGGAAGATTCGATCGCTGAGGCGGTGAAGCTGACATGCTCGCGCTTCGGCGGGCTCGACGGCATCAACATCAATTTCACCCAGCCCAACGAAGGCGACACGCTCGACGTGCTCGGCATCCCGATGGCTGACTGGGACGAGGTTACCAGGGTCAATCAACGCGGTTATGTGCTGTGCACGCGTCATGCGCTGCCACCGATGATCGAGCGCGGCGGCGGCTCGATCGTCTACACGATTTCGGACGCAGCCTATCTCGGCATGTCGGAGCGCGTTGGCTACTCCATGAGCAAGGCGGCAACCACCGCGCTGATGCGCCACGTCGCGCGACGTTTCGGGCGGGATGGCATTCGCGCCAATGCAATTGCGCCAGGCCTTATCGTCCACGAAAAGGTCGAGGAGATGATGCCGGCCGATTTTCTCGAGTCTTCGAAGGCTTCCACTTTGACCGGCAATCTCGGCCGGCCTTCGGACATCGCGGCGGTCGCGGCGCTGCTGATGTCCGAGGATGGGTGCCATGTGACCGGGCAGATCATCAACGTCAACGGCGGCAGCCTCATGAGGCCGTAAAGGCGCGACCGTTCAGGCTGAGTAGGTTTCGAGCGCCTGTCGTCCTGCCCGTTCCTTGAGCTCGTCGCCGCTGCCTCCGAGGGAGAGGTTGAGCATCGCGCGCTTCATGAACAGGTGGCACTGGTGCTCGTCGGTCAGGCCGATACCGCCATGCAGCTGGATCGCTTCCTCGGTAACGAACCGGTAGACGTCGGCAGCGAGCGCCTTGAGCGCGCCGAGATCGGTCACGGAAGCATCGGCGTCGACTGCGCGTGACCACAACAGCGCCTCCGTGGCGGCGATGTGGGTCTTGAGGTCGGCGCAGCGATGCTTGAGTGCCTGGAACATGGCCAATGGCCGGCTGAACTGCTTGCGCGTCCTGAGATATTCGACCGTCATGTCGAGCGCGGCGTTTGCTCCGCCGAGGCAATCGGCGGCCAGGGCGAGCTGGAGTTCGCCGTGCAGGCGGTTGGCGATGTCATGGGACGCATCGTCGCGAGCAAGCATAAGGCTCTCATCGACCGCGCAGTTGTCGAGCGTGATGTCAAACAGGCGACGGCTCTCATCCCACAGCTTGCGCTCGGAAACACTGATGCTTGGGGCGTCGAGCGGCACCAGTGCGGAAAGTCCCTTTGCGAAGACGAGCACGTGGCTTGCCATATCTGCGTCCGGTACGGCCGGTAGCGTTCCCGAAAGCGTTCCGGCATCCGCAAGCGCAATGTCTCCCGGCAGCAGGTTCAGCGCGACATATTCGCCGGAGCAGGTGCGTTCGATCCAGCTGTCCCTGTCGACCAGACTTTCGCTCGCGCCGATGGCCTGGACCGTCAAAAGCGCCGGAACGAGCGGGGCGCTCGACAACACACGACCCAGCTCCAGATTGATGGCGGTTACGGCATCGCGTCCGAGACCCAGCCCGCCGGATTCTTCCGGCAGCGGCATCATCAGCCAGCCCATTTCCGCGATGAGCTTCCAGCTCTCGTCGCGATCGGGGATGAGTTCGTCGGCAGGGAATGCCTTTTGCGCGGCGTCGCGAAGTTCGGAGAGCTCGATCATGACGCCACCCAATCCTTGGGCTCCCGCTGCATTTCGAGCATTCGTTCGGCGATGATGTTGCGCTGGACCTCCTCGCTGCCGCCGGCGATCGTCCAGGCGTAGCTATTCATGAAATCGGCCATCCAGTTGCCGGTGTTGAGGTCGCCGAAAGTGATTGGCGCTTGGTATTGCTCGTCGATGCCGCCCAGTCGGGTTCCGAGCAGCGAATATTCCCGCAGGACGCGCGAATAGGTGTTTTTCACGAGCGAAGCGTCGCCGACCCGCTCCGCGCCGTCGATGCGATTTTGCAGGAACTGGTCGGCAATCGCGCACGTACAGTCGATCCGCGTGACGAGATGGCCGAAATCGCGCAGCACGCCTGCGTCTTCTTCCAGCCCGTTCTTGCGGATCAGCTCGGCGATGCGCCACAGCGCCCCTTGCATACGGTAGGAGAGTTCCATCAGCGTCAGGCCGCGCTCGGAAGCCAGTGTCGCCTGGGCTACGGCCCAGCCCTGGCCTTCCTCGCCAACCCGCTCCTCCACGGGAATTTCCACGTCGTCGAGGAAGATCTCGCAGAACTCCTGATCACCCTGGATCTGGTTGATGGGCCGGACCGTGACACCCTTGGCCTTCATGTCCATGAGAAGATAGGTGATGCCGGCCTGCTTGGGCCCGTCGCTGCTGGTCCTGACGAGCAGCAGGCACTTGTCCGCATATTGCGCCATGGTCGACCAGACCTTCTGGCCGTTCACGACATAGACGTCCCCCTTGCGTTCGGCTTTCGTCTTCAATGCAGCGAGGTCCGATCCTGCATTGGGCTCGGAGAAACCCTGGCACCAGGTTTCGCCTTCGAGGATTTTCGGAAGATAGCGCGCCTTCTGCTCTTCGCTGCCGCATTCGAAGAAAGTCGAGGCAGCGTGGTAAGTCGAAACGAAGGAAAGCAGCAGGCGTGGTGTATCGGCGCGGGCCAGCTCCTCGTAGATCACCTTCTGTTCGGCAAGGCTGCGGCCGCCGCCCGGCCATTCCGCTGGCCAGTGCGGGATGGCGTAGCCGCCTTCGACAAGCTTGGCGAACCACTCGCGCTGCGATTGTGCGAAGGCTTCGTGGTTGTCGTAGGATTCACGCCAGCCCCTGGGTGCGTTGGCATCGAGCCATCCACGCACTTCCTGGCGCAGCCCTTCCAGTTCCTTCCCTTCAGTCATGGGCGTTCCATGCACGGCATGACCTTTTTCGTCCAGACCCCAGCATCGCGGGTGCCGGAAGCGTCAAACGGCGACCTCTATCGTGTCTCCGGAAATGCGCACTTCGAATGTCTCGATCGGCAATGTCGCGGGCGGGTTCATCGCTGCGCCGGTTTCCAGGTTGAAACGCGCGCCGTGAACCGGGCAGGCGATCCACCCGTTCTTCATACGGCCGCAGTCAAGCGCTTCATGCGCATGGCTGCACAGGTTGCGGACTGCAAAGATTTGGTCCTTGGTGTTGCACAGGATCATTTCGATGCCGTTTGTCTCGACAACCTTCTTGGCGCCGGCAGGGACATCATCCAATTTCGCCACCGCAACAAAACTCTTTTCGCTCATTCCATTTTCCATTTTCAAGGCGTCGGCGCCATGCGATCTGCAACCCCATAGTGCAACCTGCGCTCGCGACCAAACGCCTCGCCAAGCAATTTGCCCTTCCGAGGCGGTCATTCCGACCGTAAGGATAGCCGCCGATAGAGGCGTGGCTGCGTGCCATCAAGCCGGGAGGAAAGGGTGCAAGGAAACGAGACATTTGATGTCGTGGTCGTTGGCTCGGGATCGGCGGGGGCCATGGCGGCCCTGCGCGCGGCCGATCATGGGCTGAAGGTCCTGATCATCGAGAAGGCGCACAAGTTCGGCGGCACGTCGGCCACCTCGGGTGGCGTCATGTGGGTTCCGAACCACCAGCTTGATGGCGGCAATGACGATAGCCGGGAAAAGGCACTGGAATATCTCGACAGCATCATCGGCAAGCCGGTGAACCGCGAACGGCTCGAAGCTTTCGTCGATGAAGCCCCCAAGATGCTGAATTACCTAAAGGGAACGGGCGTTGAAGTCGCGGTTGCCGCCTGGCCCGACTACTATACGGGCAGGCCGGGTTCGCGCGACGACCGGTCGATCGTCGTGCCGACCTTCGACGGTCGCGAACTCGGCGACGATCGCTATGCGCTGATGCGTGAGCAGTACAACCGGTTCAAGCTTTTCGGGCGCTATGCGATGGATCTGACCGAGACTTTCGCGCTGATGATGCAGTCAAAGGGATGGCGCGGCGTCGCTGCAAAGATGATTACGCGTTACTGGGCTGATCGATCGACCCGCAAGGTTTCGCACCGTGACCGCCGGTTCACACAGGGCGCGGCGCTGATGGGATCGATCTACAGCCAGATATTCAAGCGCGGCGTCGAACTGCGCATGGAAACGAAGCTCGAAGAGCTCAAGGTGGATGATGCCGGTCGCGTTACGGGTGTCGAAGTCAGCAAGTTCGGGCGCAGGTACGTCGTCAACGCAACCCACGGCGTGGTTCTTTCGGCAGGCGGTTTCGAGTGGAACCAGGAATTGCGCGACCGCTTCTATCCGGTGCCGGGGCTGACACGCCATTCCAGCACGCCGGAAGATGCCAATCGCGGCGAAACGTTGGTCGCCGCCGAGAAAGTCGGTGCATCGACCGAACACACCGAAGCCGGCTGGTGGATTCCGACGATGACGCTGCCGATGCCGAAGGCGTCGAATTTCCATGAGATCCATCAGGCTGCGTTCGATGTCGGCCGTCCGTGGAGCGTGGTCGTCAACCGGAACGGCGTGCGCTTCGTCGACGAGGCCTGCGGCTACGACCAGTTCGGCCAGGCGATGGTCGCGGATCACCTCAAAACCGGGGCGAACATGCCCTGCTGGCTGATCTTCGATGCCAAGTTCCGCAAGAAGTTCAGTGCCGGCGGCCTGATGCCCACGGTTCATACGCCCGAGAAGAAGGTGCCCGAGGACTGGTGGGGGCACTATGTTTTCCGGGCCAACACGATCGAAGAACTGTGCCGGAAGGTCGATCTGCCATACGACGCCGTCAAGCAGACCGTTGCCAACATCAACGAATATTCGAAGACCGGCGTCGATCCCGAATTCGGCCGCGGCATGAACGCGTACGACCAGATGTTCGGCGATCCGACCGCGACGCCGAATCCCAATCTCGGTCCGATCGACACGGCGCCCTTCTATGCGGTGCCGATCAACAATGGCGATCTCGGCACCAAGGGAGGGCTGCGCTGCGACGCACGGGCACGCGTGCTGGACCAGGAGGGTAATCCCGTTGCCGGCCTCTATGCGGCCGGCAACAACTCGGGCACGCCGTTCGGCGACGTCTATCCGGGCGCGGGCGCGACCATCGGTCCGGCGATGACATTCGGCTATGTTGCCGCTAACGACATCGCCGAGCGTTCGGGCAACCAGCGGGCCTGAAGCATATTACAGTCGGAGTTTCCGGCCTCCCGCGCGAGGCCGAAGGAGGTTTGGGGAAAATGAAAGGCAAGGTTGCGATCGTGACCGGGGCAGCCGGTGGCATCGGCGAAGCCATCGTTCATCGGCTCGGCGAAAAAGGCGTCAAGGTGCTTGGCACAGGGCGAACTGCAAGCAAGCTCGAAGCTCTCAAAGAGAAGTTGGACGGGAGCGTGGAGTTTGCCCATGTCGCGGTCGATGTGACTGCGGACGACGCGCCAAAGCAGATCGTCGATGCCGCCATTTCGAATTTCGGCAAGCTCGATATCGTCGTGAACAACGCCGGTTCCTTCAATTTCGGGCCCGTGCACGAGACGACCGACCAGATGCTGGACGAGGTTCTCGCCATTTCGATGCGTGCGCCTTTCCGCCTCTGCCGCGAAGCGATCGCCCATGTGGGCAAGGGCGGTTCGTTCATTTTCATCGGCTCGACCTGGGGCATATACGGCACGCCCGGCGGTGGAGCCTATAGCGTGGTCAAGGCCGGTCAGATCGGGCTGACGCAGACCATGGCTGCTGAATACGGCCGCAAAGGTGTCCGCACCAATTACATCGCTCCTTCGGTGGTTCGCACCGAAATGACCGAGGCCTACTGGGAGACCGACTACTTCCAGAGAGTGAATCAGGAACTGACGCCGATCGATCGCGACTGCACGACGGACGATATCGGCCACATGGTGGCGTTCCTGTGTTCCGATGAGGCAGGCTTCGTAAATGGTCAGACAATCCCGGTCGACGGCGGCATTTCCACGACTCGCTACCTGGCCCCGGAGGCTGCATTCGCGGAGCGCAAGTAAGTGGATTTCGATTGGACCACGGAACAGCAGGCTTTCCGGCAGAGTCTTAAGGACTTCCTTGCCAAGAATCTTCCGGAAGACTGGGAAAAATTCTCCGAGCACGGACCTGCCTCACCGGCCCTGACGAGGTTTGCGCGGGAATTCTGCGGCAAGCTTGCCGACAACGGTATGCTGTTTCCGCACTGGCCCAAGGAAATAGGCGGCGAGGGGCTGGGGCCCTGGGAACAGCAGATTCTTGCCGAGGAGATGTGGATCGCCGGCGAACCGCGCGGCGGCCAGTACATGAACGTCAACTGGATCGGCCCGACGCTCGAGAGATACGGTACGGAAGAGCAGAAGGCGCAATATCTGAAGCCGATCACCGACGGCGCGACGCTATGGTGCCAGGGCTTTTCGGAACCCGATGCCGGCTCCGACCTTGCCAGCTTGCGCACTCGCGCAGAGCTGAAGGACGGCAATTACGTCATCAACGGCCAGAAGATCTGGACGTCCTATGCCGGACTTGCCGATACCTGTTTCCTGCTGACGCGCACCAGCAACGACCGCAAGAAGGGCATCACGATCCTGCTCGTGCCGATGGACACGCCGGGCATCACGGTGCGCCAGATTCCAAGCCTGATCGGCGAAGGCGACATCCACGAGGTGTTCTTCGATGACGTCACCGTGCCAGAGAGCGCCCGTTTCGGCGAGGAGGGACAAGCATGGGAAATCATTGCCTATTCGCTGCGCAATGAACGTCTCGGCATTCCGCGCTTCTACCTGGCCCGCGCCGCGCTCGACCGCGCGGTGTCGATCCTGAAGGTGCGCGGAGAGTTCTCGGGCGAGATCGTCCGGGCCGAGGCAGCCCGTTGCGCGGCGATGTGCGAGGCGGCGAAGACCGCCTGCTACGCACTCGTCCAGAAGCGCGTGGACGGCCTGGCGATCGGGCCGGAGTCGAGTTCGGCCCGTTACGCCGTGGTGCAATCGGAACGTGCGGTGTGCGAATTTGTCGTCGAATACGTGCCGGAAGCGCTTGCGGGCGCATCGCCCTATCTCAAGATGCACCACCAGCGCGGGATCGTCGCCGGGATCGCTTCGGGTGCCGCCGAGATCCAGCTCAACATCATCGCCAGCGAAGTGCTGGAATTGCCGAGGGAGCCACGCTGATGGACCTCTCGCTCAACGGGGACCAGACACAGATCCTCGATTTCATCGACAGCCTGACGAAACCCTATGCCGGCGTGCCGATGCACGACACGTCCTTTGCCCTGACCAGCGACGAGTTGGACTGCGAGTTGGTCCAAAACGGCTTTCTCGATGTCATGGCGGTCGAGGAACTGGGCGCCGTTACCGCGGCACTGGTTGTCGAAAAGCTCGCGAGGCTTCCGGTTTCGGTCGAATCAGCTTTCTCGGCGCTCGTCCGGCCGATTATCGACCCGGAGCTTCCGCGTCCGATTTGCCTTGTCGAGGAAGGGCGGCTGACAGGACCGGTGCGGTTCCTCAAACCCGGAGCGAGCGTGGTCGTGGTCGGAGCGAATGGCGTGCGCAGCTTCACGGCGAGCGCTGAGATGATCGCTCCCGCTCAGGAAGACACGCTGTATGCCTATCCGGTTTCGTTCCTGACGGGCCTGCCGAATGATATGCGCAAGCACGATATTGCTGCCGATGAAGTTCTGCGCCAGTGGCGTGTCGCGCTTGCGGCCGAAGCGGCAGGTCTGCTTGGCGCGGCGTTGGACAGCATCACCACCTATCTTTCCGAACGCAAGCAATTCGGGCGGCCGCTCGCTACCTTCCAGGCTCTGCGCCACCGGCTTGCGGAAACGCAGGTGGCCACGAATTGCGTCTACTGGATGGCGCTGAAGGCAGCGGGAACGGGCGATCCCGCCGATGCGGCGATGGCGGCCCTGCTCGCACAGGAAGCGGCAAAGCGGGTGGGTTACGACTATCACCAGCTGATGGGTGGGATGGGAATGACCCTTGAGCACCCGATGCATCTGTGGACCTACCGGCTCAAGCTGCTCACCGCCGAACTGGGGGGACGCGGCGGACAGGCGCTGGCGGCGGCGGATGCGATCTGGGGGTAGACGGTAGCCTGAAATGAGAATTCTTGCTCTGGGCCTGGCGATAGCGGCGACAATCGGCATTGCTCCGGCAAATGCCGGGCAACCCAAGCCTGATGATCGGAAATGCATGTCCCCAAGCAGAGTCCAGAGTGGCCCGACCCCCTTCGATCTTGAGGCCCGCGAAGCCCAGGTTGCGAGCGGTGATCAGCGCATCTCGCCTCTTGAGCTCGAGGAATTCACCGAGGAAGCACAAAAAATAGCGACCGACTTGCAGGCCTTCTTCGGTTCAAGGGAAAAGGGGATACCGAAAACCTTCGCCACCATGTTCAAGCATCCCGGCCTCTATCGTGGGCAGATGCAACTGGGGCTCGAACTCAACCAGAACGGCACGCTGCCGCCGCGCGAACGCGAAATGGTCATCCTGCGGACAGCCTGGCTCGTACGCTCACCCTTCGAATGGGGCGAACATGTCACCTATGGCAAGAAGCTCGGGCTGACGAGTGAAGAGATCGAGCGGATCACGCAAGGTTCCTCTGCGCCTGGATGGAACGAGCATGACCGCGCCGTGCTGCGCGGGGTCGAGGAACTGATCGGCGACCATGCGGTTTCGGATGAGACTTGGGCTATCCTCGCCAGGACCTGGAGCGAACAGCAGCTCATGGAACTGCCTGGCCTAGTCGGGTCGTACACACTGACTGCGATGATCTACAACACGCTGCGTTTCGGCCTGCTGGAAGGCAATGAAGGTTTCAACCAGCGTTGATCCTGCCATAGCTTCCGGTCGCGAAGGCCTTGGAGCTAACGCGTCATCAAGCGGGTATTATGCATCCACATCCACCAGCCCGCCGATCTGCGGTCCGCCTCCCACGGCGATCGTCTCTCCGGTGATGTAGGACGCCGCATCGCTGGCGAAAAAGGCGATGGCTTGGGCCACTTCGTCCATTTCGCCGGGACGGCGGAGCGGGAACGTCTTGGTCGCCTCGATGGGATCGTAGAATCCCTTTTCCCAGTTCTTTCTCGCCTGTTCGGTGGCGGTCATGCCGGGAGCCACGCAATTGACGCGGATACCGGCCGGACCCCATTCCGCCGCCATTACCCGTGTAAGCATCTGGAGGCCCGCCTTGGCCGCCGAATAGGCGCCGACACCCTGCGTTCCATGGACGCCTGCCAGCGAAGAAATGTTGACGATGCAGCCCTTGCTCTTCTTGAGATGGGGCAGAGCGGCCTGCGCGCAATATTGCGCGGCGCTGAGATTCAGCTGGATGTCCCGATCCCACTTGGCGAGGTCGATCTTCGACAGGCCGATATGGCCGTGCGCGCCGCCGGCATTGTTTATGAGGATGTCGATCCGGCCCAACTCGGAGGCAGCCCTTTCCATCAGCGCCTGGCAATGTTCCGGCTTCCTAACGTCCGTGGGGACGGCAAGGCAGCGTTTTCCGCTCTCCTGTCGAATTTCCTCGGCAGCAGCTTCCAGCACGTCGGCCTTGCGGCCCGCAATCGCGACGTCAGCACCGCGTCTTGCAAGGAGCCGTGCCGTCGCTTTGCCGATACCGGTGCCGCCGCCGGTAACAATGGCGACACGGCCGGAAAGGTCGAATTCCTCAGGCAGCATCACCATCTGCGCCGACGCTGACAGCCCTGCACGCGCAGGCGCAGTTGCTCGGCCCGTTGCTCGGACGAGACTACCGGTGTGTCGGCAGGCAGGTGGTCGCGAATCTCGGAGAACTTGACGCGCTTGAGATTCGGCATCGGATGGCTGTCGCAATCGTACCAGCGGCCGTAGATCGTGCCCTGCTTGTAGCCCGCCGTATCGAGCCAGTTGGGCACGCCGGGATCCTTGAGTGCGACGATGGCGTAGAACCTACCGTCCGACGCAACATGGGCGAAGTGACCGTTCGTGCTCGAGTTGCGATAGACATATTCAACCGCGTTGAAATACGGGTCGTTGAGCTGCCAGTTCCAATAGCGTCGCTTTTCCGGAAGATCGGTTTCGATGATCAGCGCCTCGTCGTCCTCGAATTCATAGACGGCGGGGATGTAGATCTGGCGGGAAAGGGCGCCGCCCAGGCGGGTGGGTTCGAACACGTTGACGCCGACGTTGGCCTTGACCTGGTTCTGCATGGCATAGAACAGGCTGGTCGCGGCGACCGGCATTTTCGCCATCTGAACGATGCGTTCGAGAATCTCCTCGGGGCTGAGCCGCTTCTTCAATCCCGTCGGGTTGAGGCATTCGATCGAGATCACCGGATCGATTTCGTTGACCCAGTCATAACTGCGGAAGCGGGTCATCAGCGCAATGGCACCCGGCTTTATCTGCAGCCAGTTGCCGGTGTGGCCGGACGGCTTCTCCTTGCTCACCAGAATCTCGAAATTGCCGTCCGCATCGATCTGCAGGTCGCCGTCGTCTATGTCGGCGTAATATTCCCCGGTGTGATCGATCGGACCGGGCAGTCCGGGAAGGCCGGCCTGTGTGTTGAAGGTGATCATGTACACCGTGCCGCGATTTCCGGAGAGCCGGTAGCTGTAGTCGCTGTCGATCGGCGCGTAGCGGTAGATGTCGTCGGGATTGGGCTGCAATGTGTAGACCGGATTCCACAGCGGTGCCCAGTCGGGATGTTCGGCATCGGCATGGAAGAATGCAAAATAGCCGTAGGAAAACTGCATCATGATCTGGCGGTAAACGTCGGCGCGATATTCGGGGTCGTCCGGATGCCAGGTATTGGCAATTTCGTCGACAGCCTCTTGAAGTGGCTGCAGATAGTCGAAAAGCGGACCGATCTGGGTGCTCATGAGCGTGCTCCTCTCCCGCGACTCCCTGTCGTCTGCAGGACTCGCTTGGCTAGATGGTAAGCACTATCTAAGCGGCATGTAAACAAGGGGATGAAGATGATTGGCGAAGATGCGCTCGACCTCGATGGCCAGGTTGCTCTGATCACCGGCGCGGGGCAGGGAGCGGGGCGGGGCATTGCTCTCGAACTGGCCCGGCACAACGCTGGCGGAGTCGCCGTCAACGACTTTGTGGCGGAGCGAGCCGAAGCCGTGGCGGAAGAGATCCGCGAGATAGGTGTGCCCGCGAAGGCCGTGCCGTTCGATGTCGGAGATCTTGCCGCTGTCCGTCAGGCGTTCGAGACGGCTGGGACAGATCTCGGAACCGTCACGATCCTCGTCAACAATGCGGGGATGGCCGGCCCCAATGCCCAGATGACCTTGACCAAGACGTTCTGGGAGGAAGATCCGGCCGAATGGGACAAATACCTGAGAACCAACCTTCACGGCGTGTTCAACTGCTGCCATGCGGCTCTTCCAGCTATGGTCGAGGCGCAACGCGGCCGGATCGTGACGATCGTATCGGATTCGGGCCGCGTCGGAGAGCCGCGCCAGGCGGTTTACTCCGCGGCCAAGGCGGGTGCTGCCGGATTCGTCCGCTCGATCGCCAAGGAAGTCGGGCGCTACGGGATAACCTGCAACGCGATTGCGCTTTCGAGCATCCAGACGATGATGACAGACGAGCAATACGAAGCATTCAAGCAGACGGACCAGTTCAAGGCGCAGATGTCGCGCTATGCAATCCGTCGCTGGGGACAGCCGGAAGATGTCGCGGCACTGACCGCATTTCTCTGTTCGGAACGCGCATCCTGGATTACCGGGCAGACTTACCCGTTGAATGGCGGCTACAGCATGGCCATCTGAGCAATTCAGCGGTTGACGAATCCGCCGGCACAACCAACCTTGTCCATGGTATTTCCCAGGGGAGAATGATGGCAACACTTGCCTTCCATACGCCACGAACGCTCGATGAAGCTGTCGCCTTGCTCGCTGTCGACCCGCGAGCGATACCGCTGGCGGGCGGCACTGACCTCATAGTCCAGATGCGCTCGGACCGGCTGGCGCCTTCAGCCATCGTCGATCTCAAGCGGGTTGGTGAACTTGACGGTGTGCGCAGCCATGGTGACGGTTTTGCGATCGGCGCCGCCACGCCCTGCACCGCCCTGAAGGAGGACGCGGCGCTTGCCGCTGCATGGCCCGGCGTGGTCGAAGCGGCCAACCTTATCGGCTCTGTCCAGGTCCGCAATCGCGCCACGATGGCGGGCAACCTGTGCAATGCCTCTCCCGCGGCGGACAGCGTACCTGCCCTTGTCGCGGCGGGAGCGACCTGCCTGGTCTTGGGTCCGGATGGCGAGCGCGAGGTCGCTGTCGAAGACATTCCGATCGGGCCGGGCGAAACCTCGCTGAAGCCTGGAGAGATCGTCGTCGAAATCAGACTGCCGGGCCGGGGCGAAGGCGGGGGCGACGCCTATCTGCGTTCGATCCCGCGTACCGAGATGGACATTGCCGTGGTCGGGGCCGGCGCCAATATCGTGCTGGGGCCGGACGGCACCTGCACATCCGCCCGTATCGCGATCGGCGCCGTCGCGCCGACCGTGCTGCTGGTGAAGGAAGCCGGCGAAGCGCTTGTCGGAACGAAGTTGGATGACGCCGCGCTCGAAGCGATGGCCGAAGCCGTGCGCGGCGCGTGCAAGCCGATCGACGACAAACGCGGCACCGTGGAATACCGCACGGCCATGGCAGGGGTGCTTGCCAAACGCGTTGTTGCTATTGCCCGCGAGAGGGCGGGAGAAAATTGATGAGCAAGCTAGTCGTATCAACCACCGTCAACGGCGATCCGGAAGAGTTCCTCTGCGATCCCGGAGCCACATTGCTCGATGCCTTGCGCGAGGAACTGGGGCTGACCGGCA
>JAGREL010000244.1 GCA_020446575.1 Novosphingobium sp.
GTCGAGCTGGCGCAGCATCGGTTCGGCCAGCGCCGCGCGTTCCGGCGCCGGGTCGATCACCACCAGCGCCAGGTCGGCTGATTGCAGTGCGGCAAGGCCGTCGACTGCGAAGCCGGTGCCGCCAGGCACGTCGATCAGCGCGAAGCGGTCATCGAGATAGTCGAAATGCATCAGGTTGATTTCGGTCGAGCCGCTTCGGGCTCGCGCTTCGGGGCTGGCATCGCCGACGGTGGTTCCCGCATCGACGCTGCCTTGCCGGCTGATCGCACCGCTTGCGAACAGCAGCGCTTCGGCGAGGCTGGTCTTCCCCGTGCCCGCCGGCCCCACCAATGCGACGGCACGGGTTGGCTTGCTATCGCTGTTGATACCTTTTGATGTGTTGTTGCCCATCATCGCCTCCTCTCTCCAGAAGGCGCGCCGGGCGCTCGGTCTTTCGCTCGACGCGCAAAGACAAGAAAACCATCGTCTGACTCTTGGCGGTGAGTCGCAAGTGAAATCTTGCTTGTGTGCCGATCGGAGCTTGCTAGGCACCGACCATGAGAACGAAATTGGATTGGCAGGAGCAGGTCGGGCGCAGTTGGGCGGAGATGTATCGTCAGACCGACCGTTCCTTCACCGAACTCACCGGCAAGCTGATCGAGCGCATTTCGGCGACGCCCGGAGAAGCGATCCTCGACATCGGTTGCGGTGCGGGGGAACTGTCGCTCGCGATCGCGACCGGACGCCCGAAGGCCCGGGTGATCGGCGTCGATGTTTCGCCGGACTTGGCCGCGGTCGCAGCCGGGCGAGGCGGGCAAGTGGCCAACGCGGAGTTCGCGGTCGGCGACGCCGCCAACTGGCATCGTGAGGGATTTTCGCCGGACCTGCTGGTTTCCCGCCACGGAGTGATGTTCTTCCATCAGCCCGTTGCGGCTTTCGAACATCTACGCGGGCAGGCGCAGCCGGGCGCGTCCCTGCTGTTTTCCTGCTTCCGCACGCCCCGCGAAAATCCGTGGATGGCGGAACTTGCCGGGATGCTGCCGAAGGACGAGAACGCCGCGCCGCCCGATCCGCATGCGCCAGGGCCTTTCGCCTTTGCCGATCCCGCCCATGTCGAGGGGATACTCTCGAAAGCCGGATGGCGCGCCATCGCCTTCGAACCCGTGGACTATTCCTATGTCGGCGGAGAAGGCGAGGATCCGGTGGCGGACGCCATGGCGTTCTTTTCGCGGATCGGCCCGGCGGCGGCCGCGCTATACGAGCTCGAGGAGCCTCAGCAAGGGCAAGTGAAAGCCCGCATGCGCGACTGGCTGGAAGCCCATCGCGTCGGCGACACGGTCTCCTTTTCGGCGGGCGCGTGGTTCGTCTCCGCGCGAAACGGCTGACTCCCGCTTACAGTAACCATGCCTTCCCGCTTGTCGCCCGCGCGCGCGTGGCCTATCGGCGGCTGCCATGAGTTCGACCAACGACATCCGCAGGTCTTTCCTCGATTATTTCGAGGCCGCCGGGCACGAGGCGGTGCCGTCCGCTCCGCTCGTTCCCCACAACGATCCGACGCTGATGTTCACCAATGCGGGCATGGTGCCATTCAAGAACATCTTCACCGGCGCCGAAAAGCCGCCCGCGCCGCGCGCCACCAGCAGCCAGAAATGCGTACGCGCCGGCGGCAAACATAACGACCTCGACAATGTCGGC
>JAGREL010000245.1 GCA_020446575.1 Novosphingobium sp.
AACAGCAGATGCGCCTCGTCGAAAAAGAAGACGAGGCGGGGCTTTTCCGGGTCGCCCACTTCGGGAAGCGTTTCGAAGAGCTCTGCCAGCAACCAAAGCAGGAAAGTCGCGTAGAGCTTGGGGCTGCGCATCAGCTTGTCGGCCGCCAGCACGTTGATATAGCCGCGCCCCTGATCGTCGCATTCGATGAAATCGTCTATTTCCAGTGCAGGCTCGCCGAAGAACTGCCCGCCACCCTGGCTGTCGAGGCTGAGCAACTGGCGCTGGATCGCGCCGACGCTGGACTTCGAGACATTGCCGTATTTCGCCGTCAGATCGCTCGCATTCTCGGCCGTGAAGACGAGCATGGACTGCAGGTCTTCCAGATTGAGCAACAAGAGCCCCTGCTCGTCGGCGTAGCGGAACACGATGTTGAGCACGCCCTCCTGGGTGTCGTTGAGATCGAGCAGGCGGGAGAGCAGCAACGGCCCCATCTCGGAAATGGTGGTGCGGATGGGATGGCCCTGTTCGCCATAAAGGTCCCAGAAGATGGCGGGATTGTCGCTGTAGGCATAGCCGGTGAGGCCGATCTCCTTGGCCCGTCCTTCCAGCTTGTCCGCGTTCTTGAAAGTCGGCGACCCCGCCATGGAAATGCCCGAAAGGTCGCCTTTGACGTCGGCGACGAAAACCGGAACTCCCTCCGCGGAGAACTGCTCGGCGATGGTCTGGAGCGTGACGGTCTTGCCGGTGCCGGTCGCACCCGCGATCAGCCCGTGGCGGTTCGCCCGGCCAAGATGCAGCACCTGCCTTTCGCCGTTCGCACCAAGCCCAAGGAATATCTCGTTCATCACTTGCTCCAAGCAATTGCGCCTTTTTGATAGGGGCCGCAACCGATTAGCCCAAGAGGCTTTTTGCAAGCCGCGATGCGCGCCGCTAGAAGCCGCTTCCCATGCCGGCTCCCTTCATCCTGCTCGACGATGCCCGATCCCAGGGCGCAAGCGATGCGCGGCTCTATCGCGAACCGCTGGAAATCGTAGTCGCCCGCCGTGTGGAGGAGGTCGCGCCGGCGCTGGAGCGCATTGCAGCGCTGATCGACGAAGGGCGCGAACTGGCAGGCTATCTCGCCTATGAGGCCGGCCTGGCGCTGGAACCCCGCCTGGCTCCGGTGGCCGCGCGGCGCACAGGAGCGGCCGGCCCCCTCGTCTGGTTCGGCGCGTTCGAAAGTCACGAGACCATCGCTGCTGCCGACGTCCCGCAATGGCTGGACACGCAGGCGCAAGGTCCGCTCGGTTCGGCAGGGCCAATGGAGCCGCAGATTTCGCCGGGCGGCTATGCCCGCGCCTTTGCCGCGCTGCAGGAGGCGATACTCGCGGGCGACATCTACCAGGCCAATCTCACATTCCCGCTTGCAGGGAGCTGGAGCGGCGATCCGATAGCGCTTTACGCCGCGATCCGGCCAGCCGCGGGCGCGGGCTACGGCGGCATCGTTTTCGACGGCTCCCACTGGCTGCTCAGCTTTTCGCCGGAGCTCTTTTTCGCGCTCAAGGGACAAGCGGCGACAGTGAAGCCAATGAAAGGCACTCGCCCGCGAGGACGCACCGAAGCCGAGGACAAGGCGCTCGCCGCCGAACTCGCCGGCTCGGTCAAGGACCGCGCCGAGAACCTCATGATTGTCGATCTGATGCGCAACGATCTCTCCCGCGTGGCCGATCCCGGTAGCGTCAAGGTAGAAGCGCCTTTCGCCGTCGAAACCTACCCGACGCTGCATCAGATGGTCTCGACCGTGCGGGCGAAGCTGCAGCCCGGCAAGGGTGCGGTAGACATGATCCGGGCGCTGTTTCCCTGTGGCTCGATCACGGGCGCGCCCAAGATCCGGGCGATGGAACTGATCGACAAGGCCGAGCGGGACGCGCGCGGCGCCTATTGCGGTGCAATCGGCCGCATCGATGCCTCTGGAGATGCGGCGTTCAATGTGGCAATCCGCACCTTGCGTCTTTCACCGCAGGAAAACGGCCGAGGCCGGGCGGTGCTGGGCGTAGGCTCGGCAATCGTCGCCGACTCGCAAGCGCTGCCCGAATGGCGGGAGTGCCTGGTCAAAGGGGGTTTCGTGCGGCAATCGTCGCAAGCACTGGCTGCCGCGGGGTTCGACCTGATCGAAACCATGGCGTTCACTCCGGACGAAGGCATCCCGCTGCTGGAGCTCCATCTCGAACGGATGAAGGCAAGCGCGGCCGAACTTGGCTTCAGCTTCGACCGTCATGCAGTGCGCAACGCCATACAGGCGCTGTGCTTCGATGCGGAGGCCCCGTCGAAGCTGCGGCTGATGGCTTCGCGCTCCGGCGCATTCAGCCTCGAACTCGGAGCCATGCCGGCTGCCCTGCCCGATCCCGCGCCTTGCGCAGTGCTGCATCTGCCGGTTGACGAGAGCGACTGGCGCCTACGGCACAAGAGTTCGGACCGGGGTTTCTATGATGCCGCGCTCAAGGCTGCGCAGGCTGCCGGGGCGGCAGAAGCGATCTTCCTGCGCGAAGACGGGCTGATCACCGAAGGCAGCTTCACGAATATCTTCGTGGAGCGCGGCGACAAGCTGGTCACGCCGGCGGCAAGCCTTGGTCTACTGCCCGGTGTACTGCGGCGCTCGCTGATCGACGAAGGCCGTGCTGTCGAAGCGGAGTTGCGGCCTGACGATCTGAAAGACGGATTTTTCATCGGCAATGCCCTGAGAGGCCTGATGCCGGCAAGGTTGCTGCCATGACCCAGACTTCCATCGCTCTTTCGCGCATCGCTCCTTCGCAGACCACGGCGATGACCGATCGCGCCATGGAACTGCGCGCGCAGGGCAAGGACATCATTTCGCTGTCCGTAGGCGAGCCCGATTTCGCAACGCCGCCGCATGTGGTGCAGGCTGCGAAGGCCGCGCTCGATGCGGGCGAGACCAAATATACCGCCGTTGGCGGCACTGCGCGGATGAAGCAGGCGGCCGCCCTCCACTTCGCACGCGACCTCGGCATCGAGGTTCCGGTCGGCCAGGTCACGGTCAGCGCCGGCGGCAAGCAGGCGATCTTCCACGCGCTGATGGCGACTGTCAGCGAGGGCGACGAGGTGATCGTACCCTCGCCGTGGTGGGTGAGCTATCCCGAAATCATCCGCTTCGCCGGCGGAAGCGTGGTGCCGCTGGTGACTTTGGCGAAGGACGGTTTCCGCTTCACCGCCGGCCAGTTCGAAGCCCAGATCGGCCCACGCACGCAATGGCTGATGCTGAACAGCCCGGGCAATCCGACAGGCGCCTGCTATCCCGCCGACATGCTGCTCGCGATCGGCGAAGTGCTGCGCCGCAATCCGCGAGTGATGGTGCTGAGCGACGACATCTATGCGCCGCTCAACTACACGGGCCAGCCGCATGCCACACTGGCCAATCTCTGCCCGGACCTGGCCGACCGGATTCTGACCGTTTCCGGCGTCTCGAAAAGCCACGCCATGACCGGCTTCCGGATCGGGGTTGCAGCCGGGCCGCAATGGCTGATCAAGGCGATGGAAAAGCTGCAATCGCACAGCTCGGG
>JAGREL010000246.1 GCA_020446575.1 Novosphingobium sp.
CAGCACGCCATGCTCGTAGATGTCCTTGAGCAACCCCTTATAGCGCGGGCCGAACAGGATCATGTGGTGCGGAATGCCCGGCCAGCTTCCCTCGAGGCCGAAATGGACGACGAACAGGCTGGGAGAAAAGCGCTTCCTGGCAAGCTTCTGCGCCATCGCCGGGCCTCTGGGTGAATCGCCGAGCAGGTCCCGATAGCTGTGCATGATGTCGGCATTGCTGGCGACGGCATCGAAGCGTTCCTGCCAGCCGCTCGCGGTTTCGACCTCGGAGGCCCGGTCCCCTATGGTGTGGACCTTCACTACCGGATCGTGCAGTCGCGTTATGCCGCCGATCCGCTCGAAATGTTCGGCCATGGCGGCGATCAGCCGGTTCGTGCCGCCTTTTGCCCACCACACGCCCCCGTCCTTTTCCAGCTTGTGGATCAGAGCGTAGATCGCGCTGGTGGTCATCGGATTGCCGCCGACCAGCAGCGTGTGGAAAGAAAATGCCTCGCGCAGCTTCTCGTGCTTCATGAAGCTCGAGACCATGGAATAGACCGAACGCCAGGCCTGGTGCCGGGCCAGCGCCGGCGCGGCGCGGATCATGCTGGTGAAGTCCAGGAACGGCACATGGCCGAGCCGGACATAGCCTTCCTGGTAGACCGCTGCCGAATAGTCGACGAACTCTTCGTAGCCGGCGAGGTCCTCGGGCGCGATCCGCAGGATTTCCCGGCGCAATTCCGCTTCGTCATTGGAATAGTCGAAATTGGTGCCGTCGGGCCAGTTCAGCCGGTAAAACGGCACGACCGGCATCAGTTCGATGTCCTCGGCCATGTCACGCCCCGAGGCCTGCCAGAGTTCCGCCAGGCAGGCCGGGTCGGTGATGACGGTTGGCCCGGCATCGAACGTGAAGCCGTCGCGTTCCCAGAAATAGGCGCGGCCACCCGGCTTGTCGCGCGCTTCGATCAGCGTGGTGTCGATGCCGGAGGATTGCAGCCGGATGGCAAGGGCCAGGCCGCCGAAGCCGGCGCCGATGACGCAGGCGCGGCTCATGCTGCGGATTCCAGTGCGGCCAGCGGCCGGCCCATCCCGGCCAGACTCGCGAGGGCGGCACCGATCGGCACGGGCGGCTTGCCGGCAAGGATGCGCAAGCCATCGGCAGGCGTCGAACGCCCGGAATAGAAGCGTTCGATCAGCGGTTGGGGCAGCCGGTAGAAGCGTTCCAGCATTCTGTAGCGCTGTTCCGGCCTTGCGGCGCCGAACAGCATTTTGGTCAGCATCCGGTAGAAACTCCCTCGGCCCCAGTGCGCGCGGGCCCAAGCATAGCTTGCCTTGGCCAATGCCGCACCCGAAAGATCGGGCAGGGTGGCCAGATGCACGGCAAAGCGGACGGCATCGGGCAGCGAATAGCTCGTAAGCGGGTGAAGCAGTGCCGCTCTGGTGCCCGCCCGCGCCGCGCCGGTTGCGCCGCCGCCCGGCCAGAAGCGCGCGAAATCCCCTGTCGCGATGACCGGCAGCACGCCGGTTTCCTCGCGCGTTACTTCGGCGATGCTCCAGCCCCGGTCGCCAGCGTAATCGGCAATCCGCCGGCCCAGCGCCGCAACGTCCAGCTCAGCCCCGTTCGCGTAATAGGTGTCCTCGACGAAGACTTCGCTGTCCGAAAAGGGCAGGCAGTAGACGAAGCGATAACCGTCGAGCTGCTCGACGCGCGCGTCCATCACCACTGGCCGGACAAGCCCGTGGGGGCGTTCCAGCCGCAGCATTTGTCCGGTGAATTTCTGCCAGCCGCCGGCCATGTGCGGCAATGCCGACGCGCCCCTTGCATCGATGATCGCGCCGGCTTTGATGATCCGGCCATCGGCCAGTTCCGCGCGGTCTGGACTCAGCCCCGTGACTTCCACGCCGGTCAGCAAGGCTTCGGCAGGAAGCGCCTGCCGTAACGCTGCATCCAGCCGTTCGCTGGCGATGCTGCGATAAGGTGTCGCGAGGCTGCGCGAGTGGCCCGGGAAATGGACGTCGTAGCCGTCCCATCGCGCCGTCACCAGCGGTTCGACCAGCCAGTCGTCCTCTGCGGCTATATCGCTGGCGAAGAAGGACCAGACGTGATTGCCGCCGAAATGCCCACCTTGTTCGACGACGAGCAGGCGCAGCTCCGGCCTGAGCTGCGCCAGCGCCAGTGCGATCAGACCGCCCGCCAGCCCGCCGCCGATAATCGCGATGTCGGTGTCGCGCTTGTGCATCGCTCCGAGCCTTAGAACCTTGCCGGTAGAGCCGCAACGCTGGCTCTTGGCTTGGCCGGGCGCTTGCGGCATGTCCAGCTGTCATGAACGCGGCCCTGACCATCTCTCCTGCGACGCCGGCCGATGCTTGCGCCATTGCGGACATCTATGCGCATCATGTCCTGCATGGCGTCGCAACGTTCGAGATCGTACCGCCGGACGTGCGGGAAATGGCCGGCCGCATGAGCAGCTTGCTCGATGCGGGTTCGCCTTGGCTGGTCGCGCGCGATGACGGCGGTGAGATTCTGGGCTATGCCTATGCCGGCCAGCTTGGACCGCGCGCTGCCTTTCGCTTCGCTTGCGAGGACAGCATCTACCTCCGGCACGACCGGCTGGGGCAGGGGATCGGCAGGGCGCTGCTTGCCGCCCTGATCGAGGCGGCCGGGGCCAGCGGCTTTCGCCAGATGGTTGCGCTGATCGCGGCTGTTGCGGGTGCGTATCCCGCGTCGCTGGCGCTTCATGCCCGCGCCGGTTTCGCCGCTTGCGGCAAGCTCGAGTCCGTCGGGCGCAAGCATGGGCAGTGGATCGACGTGCATTATCTGCAGCGCGTGCTGGGCGAGGGCGACCGGACGCCGCCCTCGCAGGAGCCGTGATGGCAAGCCTGCTTCCCCACCGCCGGGCGGCTGTGGCGACAGTGCTGATCTCTGCCTATGCGGCGCTGATCCTCTTCGCCATGCGCCGCCCGCCGATCTGCGAGTGCGGGACGGTGAAGCTGTGGCACGGCGTGGTGGCGTCGGCCGAGAACAGCCAGCACATCGCCGACTGGTACAGCTTCAGCCACATCATCCACGGGCTGCTGTTCTATGCCGCCGCGCATCTGCTGTGGCGCAAATGGAAGCTGTTCGGCGGCGCTCCGGCGAGCTGGGCGCTGCCGATTGCCGTTGCGCTCGAAGCGAGCTGGGAAGTGCTGGAAAACTCGCCCATGATTATCGACCGCTACCGTGAAGTGACGGTGAGCTGGGGCTATTCGGGCGATTCCATCGTCAATTCCATGGCCGACATCGGCTGGATGATGGCCGGTTTCGTGCTGGCCAGTCGCCTGCCAATCTGGGCGAGCGTGGCGCTGGGGATTTTCTTCGAGCTGTTCACGCTCTATTTCATTCGAGACAATCTCGCGCTTAATGTGCTGATGCTGGTCTGGCCGGTGGAGGCCATCCGGCAATGGCAGGGCATAGGGTGAGTGATCACCAGGCCTGCAACAATCGCGGGTTTGACGCGTTGTACAGAAAAATGCAGGTTTATCTGATGCGCATTCACGCACTTGTCGCGAGCATCGCGGCGTTAATGGCACCGGGCGTAGCCCTGGCGCAGTCGGCTGTCGTTCCGGAAGATACGGCCCTGGACGGCGACTATCTCACGGTCGGCGTCGGCGCGATCTACGGACCGAGTTACGAGGGGTCCGACGATTACGTCGCCACGCCCGTGCCGGTGGTGATGGGCAAGCTGAAGGGTATCGAGATCACGCCCCGGCCGGGCGGAGCTGCATTGAACGTGCTTCCGGACGGCAAGGACACGAAGGTCGGATTCTCCTTCGGCCCGGTCGCCACCTACTCGGGCAACCGCAACAGCCAGATCGAGGATCCGGTCGTCCGCTCGCTGGGAAAGCTCGATGCCGCCTTGTACCTCGGCGGCAATGCGGGAGTTACGGTTTACCGGCTGCTCCACGGCTATGACAGCCTGACCGCCTCGGCCGACGTCAAATGGGACGTAGCCGGTGCCCACGGCGGCATGGTCGTCATTCCGCAGATCAGCTATTTCACGCCGCTCAGCCAGGGCGCGATCGTCACGCTGAATGTCAGCGCCAAGCATGTCGATGGCGACTATGCCGATTACTACTACACGGTCACACCGGAGCAGAGCGCGGACAGCGGACTGCCGCAGTTCGATGCGAAAGGCGGATGGGCGAGCATGGGCGCGGGCTTTCTTGCCGGCTATGACCTCGACGGCAACCTGCTCAACGGCGGCGCTGCGATCTTCCTGCTGGGCAGCTATAACCGGCTCTTGAATGACGCAAAGCGCACGCCCTTCACCGCGATCCGCGGCGATGCGGACCAGTGGCTGATCGGGGCGGGCGTCGGCTATACGTTCTAGCGCGGCCTTCGTGCCTCCGCGGCGCGCAAGGAGAATCCGGCAATCGATTTGGACGTTCGGACTTTTTGCCCGCAACGCGAACGGGGTATGGGCTCCACCATAAAGGAGAAGACCATGGCTGAAGACAATCCATCATCGACTGTCATGAAAGCAGGCATCGATGACGCCAAGTGGTACTGGCTCGCGGAAGGCTGGGCACCGGGCGGCTACATTCGCGAAGTCGATTTCGAAGCGAACCAGCGGGGCGTGGATCCGCTGTTCGAAGGCATCAAGATCGTCGATTGCGACACCCACTTCACCGAACCCGCGGACCTTTGGATTTCGCATGCCCCCGAGGGCATGAAGGACAAGATGCCGCATGTGAAGCGGATCAACGATGCGGACCAGTGGTTCATCGGCGACAAGCATTTCGGCTCGATCGGTGGCAACGTTATCGCCAAGGACGGCAACAAGCTGCTCGGGCGGCTGGCGTTCCAGAACTACGACCAGATCAATCCCGGCTCCTACAGCGTGCCCGAACGGCTGCAGGATATGGATGCGATGGGCGTGTGGGCGCAGATCTGCTTCCAGAACGGCGGCGTCACCCAGGTCGGCTCGCTGCTCGGCCTCGACGACGAGCCTCTGGCGATCGCCATCACCGAGATCTTCAACGATGCCTGCAAGGAGCGGATGGACGAATCCGGCGGCCGCATCAACTGCATGGCGACCTTGCCCTATTGGGACAAGGACCTGATGAACAAGGAGATGCGCCGCATCGTCGACATGGGCATCAAGGGCATCACCTTGCCCGACCGCCCCGAGCGGGTGGAGGTCTCAAGCCCCTATATCGCTCCCGACGGCAAGGTCTCGCCCTTCTGGGAAGAGGTGTTCGACATCTGCAACTCGACCGGGATGGCGCTCAATTTCCATCTCAACACGTCGCTCGATGCCAATTCGGCGATCTGGGACAATCTCGGCTTCGACCAGAAGCTGCCGATCCATGCGCTGCTGCACCACATCGGCTGCGCCGCGACTCTTTCGAACTTCATGGTTTCGGGCATCCTCGACAAATATGAAGACCTCAAGATCGGCCTGATCGAGAGCGGCATGGGCTGGGTGCCTTTCTGGCTGGAAGCGATGGAGCATCAGCTCGACGAATTCCGCACTGCCCAGAACCGGGGCCTCAAGCGGCGGCCGAAGGAGTATTTCAAGAAGCACTTCTGGGTCAGCTACTGGTTCGAGCACTATGCGCCGACCAAGATGCTGGAGGACATCGGGGTCGATCGCGTGATGTTCGAGACCGATTTCCCGCATCCGACTTCGCTTTATCCGGGCGTGCAGGACAAGCTGGTCGATACGCTTGGCCAGTACGACTACGCGACGCGCAAGCGGGTGCTCGAGCTCAATGCCTCGGAGCTCTACAATCTGAAGTTCTGACCTGCGGAGATGTAGGCGGAGAGGATGGCGGCGGGGCGCAAGCTCCGCCGTTTTCCGTTTCGGCTTCCCTTGTTCGAAACCAACCTCCAGCCTCGTCATCCCCGCGAAAGCGGGGATCCAATTCCTGCGCCTCGAACCGGGTGTAGCGTTGCGAGCCGGGTTCCCGCTTTCGCGGGAATGGCGATCTTGAAAAAGGCGATACAGCTCTAACCCAGCGCGGCCGCGATCGCCTTGCCGCAGGCTTCGGTATCGGCCTTGCCGCCGAGATCGGCAGTGCGGCCCGCGGGTATCGCCAGCACATCCTCGATCGCGCTCACCATCGCTGCGGCGGCTTCGGTTTCGCCAAGGTGATCGAGCATCATCGCCGCCGACCAGATCTGTCCCACCGGGTTGGCGATGCCCCGTCCTGCGATGTCCGGGGCCGATCCGTGCACCGGCTCGAACAGCGAGGGATGCTCGCCGGTCGGGTTGATGTTGCCCGAGGGCGCGATGCCGATGGTCCCCGCGCAGGCCGGGCCGAGGTCCGAGAGAATGTCGCCGAACAGGTTGGAAGCGACCACCACGTCGAAGCGCTGCGGATTGAGCACGAACTGCGCGGTCAGAATGTCGATGTGGTATTTGTCGTGGGTGACGCCGGGATAGTTCGCGGCCATCTCCTCCACCCGTTCGTCCCACCACGGCATGGTGATGGCAATGCCGTTGGATTTGGTGGCCGAGGTCAGGTGCCGCCGGGGCCGTTTGCTCGCAAGTTCGAAGGCATAGCGCAGCACCCGGTCGACGCCGGTCCGCGTCATCACCGTTTCCTGAATGACGATCTCGCGGTCGGTCCCGGCGAACAGGTGCCCGC
>JAGREL010000247.1 GCA_020446575.1 Novosphingobium sp.
AGGCCTATTTCGACAAATACGGGGCGACCGAGGAACAGCTGGGCTGGGTCGCGGTGAACGGGAGGCGACACGCCGCGCACAATCCCAATGCGATCTATCGCAAGCCGATCACGATCGACGACTATCTCGACGCGCGGATGATCTCCACGCCGCTCAGGCTCTTCGACTGCGATTCACACATCGACGGCTCGACCGCGATCCTCCTGTCGCACAAGGATCTCGCCAAGGATTTGCGAAATCCGCCGATCGAAATCGAGGCGATGGGGATGTCGATGGGTGCGTTCGGGGAAGGTCTGCACACCGGCGATTTCACGATGACGCCCGCCGAGAAATGCGGCGACATGTTGTGGAACCGAACCGACCTGACTCCCGGGGATGTCGATTGCGCCCAGATCTATGACGGCTTTTCGATCCATGTCTGGCTGTGGCTCGAAGCGGTGCGGCTGTGCGGGCGCGGCGAGGCGGCAGCGTTCATCGCCGGGGGCGAGCGCACTGCCATCGACGGCGAGCTGCCGCTCAACACCGGCGGCGGCCAGCTCTCGGCCGGGCGCTTCCACGGATATGGCCACACGCACGAAGCCTGTTCCCAGCTTTGGGGCCGGGGCGGCGACCGTCAGGTTCCAGGCGCGAAGACCTGCATGGCGGTCAATGGCGGTTACGGCTACGGTGCGGTGTTGCTCAAGCGCGACTGACCGTTTGTGAAAGCGAGTCGCAGTCTTGACTCTTAAGTTCAAAACTGCGATAGTATGTTCGCTATTTCGAACGGCCTAACAACAATGTTCGGCATGTAAGGAGACTGGGAGATGAGCGAAGCAGATCCGGCAATCCAGGACTCAAAGATCAGCAACTGGCACCTCGGGCCGATTTTCGATGCGGATGCCCACATCGATCCGCCCCACACGATGTGGAAGGACTATCTTCCCGCGAACCTGAAGGACCGCGCTCCGCAGATCGTCAGCGAGGATGACGGCGACTACATCGTCTTCGAGGGCAACAAGCGCCCCTTCATGATGATCAACAACCAGGCCGGCCGCGAAGGCAAGAACTTCAAGATGAAGGGCCGGGTCTCCGACGTCCGCAAGATCTGGGATCCGGAAACGCGGCTCGGCGACATGGACGCCGACGGCATGGACTACGCCCTGCTGTTTGGCGGCGGCCCGCTGGGTTCTTTCGACAACGAACTCTACATCGCGAGCTACGAAGCCTACAGCAACTGGGTCATGGACTTCTGCTCGGCCGCGCCTGACCGGCTTTTCCCGGTCGGCTATGTACCGATGCGCGACATCGACGAGACCATCGGCCATGTGAAGCGCCTTGCCAAGATGGGCTTCCGCGCGCTCAACCTGCCGGCCTTCCCGCAGAACCCGGATGCCTGGAAGACCTCTTCGGGCGTCAAGGCGCTCAAGGAAGGCCAGGTCTCGGCTTTGACCGGCGACCAGCACGGTGAACTGCAGTATTCCGACCCGGCGTTCGACAAGCTGTGGAAGACCATCGTCGACAACAACATGGTCATCACCTTCCACCTCGGCGCGCGCGTGCCGCGTTTCGGCGACAAGCGCTATTTCCTGGCCGACATGCCGATGTCGAAGCTGGCCATGGCCGAACCGATCGGCATCTTCATCTACAACTACATTTTCGACCGCTTCCCCGATCTCAAGATCGCCAGCGTCGAAAGCGGTGTCGGCTGGTTTGCATGGTTCGCCGAATATCTCGACCGGACCTGGGAAAAGCAGCGCTACTGGACCGAAAGCCAGCTCAAGAACCCGCCGAGCTACTACATGGACCGGAATGTCTGGGGATCGTTCATCCAGGACCGCACCGGCATCCTCAATCGCGACCTGCCCGGCGGCAAGAACATCATGTGGTCGTCGGACTATCCGCATTCGGAAACGACCTTCCCCAAGTCGCGCGAAATCATTCTGCGCGATTTCGAAGGCATTCCCGAGGACGATATACGCGACATCATCTGCAACAACGCCAAGCGGCTCCTGGGCGTAGACTGAGTGACCCGGCCGCAAGCTGCTCGGCCTGGCCCGAGAGAATAAAGCGAGGACTGCGAGAAAAGGGCCGCACCGATCACCGGGTTGGGCGGCCCTTTCGTTTAGGGACCGTTTGATGACCGACGTACTCACCGCCGACGACCCACTTTACGATGAACTCTACGACGTACGCCGGGAAGCCGAGTCGATGGGCAATTTCATCGAGCGCGACGTGACCGGAGAGATTCACGCGTTGCGCGCGAAAGCGCCGGTCCACAAGGGCAAGCTGCGGGAAATCCTTGGCCTGCCCCTGACTTATGAGCGGCATCAGTATGCCGTCGGCCGGCAGCACTACACGGCCCTGTCCTATGAGGCGTGCGAAGCGGCCTTCCGCAATCCCACCGTCTTCTCCAACAAGGTCCAGATGGACCCGAAAGTCGGCGAAAAGGGAACGGGGCTTCTCGAACTCGATCCGCCGCGGCACCGCGCCTACCGGCGCACGATCCAGCCGAAGTTCCAGATGAACGAGGCGCTGGGCTGGTGGCGTCAGAAGACAATCGATGCAATCATCGAGCGGCTCGTGGACCGGCTTTCGCAGGGTGACCGGGCTGAACTCAACATAGAATATTGCGCACGCATTCCCGTCTACACCATCACCACTGCCATTGGCCTGGACGGCGACGAAGCGCTGCGCTTCCGCCACGCCTATCTGAACAGCACCAGTTCCAGCCGCGACATCTCGATGGAAAAGCGCATCGAGAATTTCCAGCTGGTCGAAAGCCTCCTGCTGAACCTCGTCGAGGCACGGCGCAAGGAACCGCGCGACGACCTGATCAGCTACCTTCTCGAAAGCACCCTGAAGTTGCCCGGGCAGGCGCCACGCCCGCTGACCGACGAAGAGATCATGACCCACGCCAAGCTGGTCATGGTTGCAGGCGGCGGCACATCGTGGCGGCAAATGGGCATCACGCTGTTCGCACTGCTCACTCACCCCAACCAGCTGGACGAGGTCAAGGCGAACCGCGAACTGCTGGAAGACGCCATCGAGGAAGGGCTGCGCTGGGAACCCACGGCACCCTATCATTACCGGCTCGTTCTGGAGGACGTCGATTTCTACGGTCACAGGATCGAGGAAGGGGCGGTGCTCGAACTCGGCCTTGGTCCCGCAAATCGCGACCCCTCGCGCTGGGACAATCCGGATGCCTTCGATGTCCACCGGCCCAAGCTGACCAACACGGCCTTCGGGCTGGGAACGCATCGCTGCCTCGGGATGAATGTGGCGCGCGTCGAGATGTCCCGCGGCATCAATTCTCTGCTCGATGCCTTCCCGAACCTGCGCCTCGACCCCGATGCGGAGCCGCCGTTCATGACCGGTGGTCTGGAACAGCGCGGTCCTTCGGGCCTGCCGGTGCTGTTACGCTGAGTACAGCGAAGGCTTGCGCCATCCGCGCAAAAGGGGGACGATACCGGCAAAATAGCCGGAGGATGCCATGCTCGATCTCCTTATCCGCGACGCGTGCCTGATCGACGGAACCGGGGCGCCTGCCCGCAATGCCGATATCGGCGTGAAGGACGGCAGGATCGCCGCCATCGGCAGCATTTCGGACAGCGCTTCCCGGACGATCGATGCCGATGGCCGCGTCCTCGCGCCAGGCTTCGTCGACATACACACCCACTACGACGCGCAGGTGTTCTGGGACCCCACGCTCAGCCCGTCCTGCATGCACGGGGTAACCTCGGTCATTACCGGAAACTGCGGCTTCAGCATCGCGCCACTGTCGCAGGATGCCGCTCCCTACCTGCTGAGAATGCTCGCGCGGGTCGAAGGCATGCCCGAAGCCAGCCTGGAAGCAGGCGTCCCGTGGAACTGGGAGAGCTTCGCCGACTATCTCGACCGCCTGGAAGGCCGCGTCGGCCTCAACATCGGAGTCATGTGCGGGCATAGCGCAATCCGCCGGACCGTGATGGGCAAGCGCGGCCAGACCGAGCAGGCCGGCAGGGAAGACCTGGAAAGAATGAAATCCGTGCTTGCCGAATCGCTGGCCGCCGGCGCGATGGGGTTTTCCAGCACGATCTCGACCACCCACAACGATGCGGACGGCAATCCGGTTCCGTCGCGCGCGGCCTCTCGCGAAGAACTCATCGCGCTTGCGGGCGTCTGCCGCGATTTCCCGGGCACGTCTCTGGAATTCCTGCCGGGCATCGATCCCTTCGACGAGCCGCTGATGGAACTCATGACGCAAATGTCGCTGGCCGCCGAGCGCGCGCTCAACTGGAACGCGATCGGCGCGCAGCCCGGCAATGAGGCGTTGGTCGAAAATCAGCTTTCCGCCACCAACTACGCCCGCAAGCGCGGCGGCGAGATCATCGGACTTACCCTGGCGGCGAACGCAACGGTCCGGCTCAACCTCTACAGCGGCTTCTTCTTCGACAGCATGCCGGGCTGGGAGGGCGTGTTCCGGCTACCGGTCGCCGAGCGTATCGAGCTGTTCAAGGATCCGGAAAGGCGCAAGGAGCTTGAAGCCGGTCCCGCCAGGATGACCGGCACGGGCGCCGGAATCGCGCGGTTCGAGCGCTATGTCGTATCCGACAGCTCGAATTCCGCGCTGGTCGACCAGACGCTGGGAGACATCGCCGCACGAGAAGGCAAGCGTGTCATCGATGTGATGCTCGATACCGCGATCGCAGATGAGCTTCGCACCGTGTTTTCGATACAGGGCGCCGCCGCCGATCGCGATCTGTGGAAACGCCGCGGCCAGATCTGGCAAGACGACCGCGCAATGATCGGAGCATCGGACGCCGGCGCGCATCTCGATATGATCGACACCTTCCACTACACCTCCTACCTGCTTGGCGTGGCGCGTGATCAGGATGTCATCACGCTGGAAGAAGCGGTGCACCAGCTAACCGGGAGGCCCGCCGAATACATAGGCCTTACCGAACGCGGGCAGGTGAAAGAGGGCTGGCACGCCGATCTGACGCTGTTCGATCCCGAAACCGTGGCCGAGCGGCAGACCCAGGTCCGCCACGACCTTCCGGGCGGGGAAATGCGGCTATACGGCGATGCCGAGGGGATCAGCCACGTGCTGGTGAACGGCCAAGTCATCGTCGAGGGCGGCGAACACACCGGCGCGCTGCCGGGCAAGGTGCTGCGCTCAGGCCGTGACACGCACACCTATCGGCCGAAATCCTTCGACAAGGTCGCGGCCGTGGCCTGACGGCCGGTTCAGTCCACCTTCAGCCGCTTGGCCATGGTGGCTTCATCCATCATCTGCGTGCCGCGCATATGGCCCATGCGCACGCCGGTGCAGCTCATCTTGAGGTGAGTGAAATCCTCGTACCAGTCGATATCGGCAGCCGACTTGCCGGTGATTTCCTCCCACAGCGCGATCGTTTCCTCTCGCGATCCCATGCCTTCAAGATAGGCCCCCATCTGGGTGTCGCGGCCATGCATCGTCTCGGAGAGCACAAGGAACCAGGCGAGGTCCTGAAGCGCACCTCCCAGAGAGGGCTGCTCCCAGTCCATCACCGCCACGACTTCGAAATCGTCGTCGAACATCATGTTGCCGATGCGGGCGTCGCCCCAGACCATGCCTTCGGGCTGGTTCTTGGGCCACAGCGACTTGAGCCGGGCAAGTGAGGCCCGAAGTACGGGCTGAGGGCCTACTTCCTCGACCCAGGCGACGAAGCGCTCGTACTTGTCCCATTCCTGCGCGAGCCCCTCGCGTGCGTGTGGCGGCCCTTCGAGGAAGCGGACCTTGTCGATCGGGACCAGCTGGATTGCGGCAAGCTGGCGCACCGCGTTCTCCCAGAGCTTGCGGCGCTGTTCGGGAGTCGCTTCCGACAGCCAGCCGGTCTTGGCGTAAGGGGGAATACTGACCGGCACGCGCCCTTGCTTCTTTTCCATGACGAAGAAGGGCGATCCCAGGATCGATGCATCGTCCTCGAACCACAGCGGCTGGGCGACGCGGACATAGCCGCCGTCGTGCAGCACCTTCATCACCTTGTACTGTTCATCGAAAAGATTGTCGGGAAAGACGGTGAAGTCGGTCGGCTTGATCCGCACGACGCAACCCTGCGTACGCTCTCGCCCGCCCTCCTGCCATTTCGCATCGAACAGGATCGTTTCATGCGACTGACCGGCACCGCGCGGATAGGTAAGATTTTCAAGGGTGATGTCGGAGGCATCGGAAAGTTTCCCCGCCAGCCAGCCGGCAAGGTCTTTTGCTAGGTCGTCGAGATCCCTGGTGGCAGGTGCCACAATCACGTCGGACAACTTGGTCTCTCCCCATCCAGACACGATCCGGAACAGGCCCGGTCAATTAATTCGAAATAACGAATTTATTTTCGCGTTCTGAATAGGCGTTTCGCGCCAGCCGGTCAAGCCGTGAGCCCATCCCTCCGCCGCGTTGCGCGTTTACCCTGGATCAGGCCAGTTCAGCGACTCGACCGGAAACGAATGCCGACAAGCGATCGCACGCCTGCTTGAGCCGTTCGCCGGCATAGAGGGCCTGCTCCCCGGTCAGGGCCGAATGGAAACCCGCCATGACGAAGGAAAACGGCACCTTGCCCTTGCTGTCAAAGACCGGCGCGATGATCGCCGCCAGCGGATAATGCGTTTCCGGCTTCAGCTCGAATTGCGGAGTGACCGGAACATCGTCCCCCTCTGGAGGGGTGAACCTCTCCTGCGCTTCCTCAAGATCCAGAGTGAACCCGGGTTTCCGGATATGGACGATGAAGCCATGCTCACGCACGAATTCCATCCCCTTGCGAAACAGGTGTTCCTGCTCCGCGCTGGGCCTCGGCTCGGTTCGCTCCAGCCATGCCTCGGCTTCCTTGGGCGCGCGCGCGAAAAACGGGATCGCCTGGGTCCAGTGGAGTTTCATTCGGGTCCCGAGCGGAACCGGATATCCGACATGGCTGACCGAAGCAGCGCGTTCGCGCAGATGCATCGTGTCGCCTTCCAGGAAATAGGCGCCGCATACGACGTCGAATTCGTCTGCGATGCTGCGCATTTCCGGCTGTGCCACCTGCAGCGGCGAGAAATGCTCTGCCGCAACTCGACCGATCGATGTTAGCGCGGGCCCCAGCACATAGGTCTTGTCGCTGGTGCGGTAGAGATAGCCGACATCCACGAGGCCGGTAAGCAAGGCATGACATGTCGCCCGACTGAGCTTCAGCGCGCGCACCAGATCCGTCAGGGCAAAGGCCTGACCGGGATGGTCGGCAATGAAGTTCAGGATCGCCGCCACGCGCCTGACGCCGGGAGAAGAACGCG
>JAGREL010000248.1 GCA_020446575.1 Novosphingobium sp.
GGGCGGCAGGTGTCCCCTGCCGCCCCGCCTGATATATCGTGTCAAAGCGTCTTCTTGCTGAAATACCAGTCGGTGTAATCTTAGCCTTCACCGGCTCGCGCCTTGGCTGCGGCTGCAGTCTTCGGCGGCGGAACGATGACCGGCTGGCCGGGTTGCCAGTTCTCGGGAGTGGCGATTGCGTTGGCATCTGCGGTCTGCAGCGCTTTCAGCAGGCGAAGGAACTCGGCGACCGAGCGGCCATTGGACATCGGGTAGTAGACCATGGCCCGGATGATGCCTTCCGGATCGATGATGAAAGTCGCCCGTACTGCCGAGGTATCGGAAGCGCCCGGATGGATCATGCCGAAAGACTTTGCGACCTGCATCGAAAGATCCTCGATGATCGGGAAGGGAATCTCGACACCGAACTTATCCTCGATGCTGCGCATCCAGGCGATGTGCGCATGGACGGAGTCGATGGAGAGGCCGAGTAGCTCGCAGTTGAGCGCCTTGAAGTCATCGGCGGCCTGGGCGAAGCCCATGAATTCGGTGGTGCAAACCGGCGTGAAGTCAGCCGGGTGTGAAAAGAGGACCAACCACTTTCCCTTGTAGTCCGACAGCGAGCGTGGACCATCAGTGGTGTTCGCGGAAAAGTTGGGGGCAGGCTCATTGATGCGAGGCATCGAGGGAAGATCAATTGTTTCAGACATGAGAAGCTCCTTTCGCTTGGATTTCACCGTTAATACTCAATTTCATAAATTGTGAAATTATGAGAATCCGATCAGAGAAATCGGCGACGCCGAACAGGCGGAGATCATTCTCTATATAACTGTATTTACATAATTTATCGGAAGGCGAGAGGCCCCATCCGATCCCCGCAAACAACGGCGATGCCTCAGCTTAGGGTGCGATCATTCCGGTGAGCGCATTGAGCCGATAGGCCGCAACCAGCCTCATGCCTTCGGCTTCGATCCGGCTGGCTTCGGCTTCCAGAGCTTCGCGTTCGGCATCGAGCACGGCCAGCGTCGGCTTCTGGCCGACTTCGGCCTCGAGGCGCGTGCTGCGTAGCGCTTCATTGGCGGCAGCGGAACGCAGGGCCGTCGCCTCGGCCAGGCGGTGTGCCGTCTGCAGGCCCTGCCACGCGTCGATCACCATGCCTTCGACGGCGAGCGTCGCGCCGCGCGCGCGGGCTTCGGCGGCCGTCAGTTCGGCATCGGCCTTGCGGGTCTGGGTCTGCACCCTGCCCCCTGCCCACAGGGTCCAACGGCCGCGGATCCCGACCGAAACAGAATTCGCGCGGTAATCGGGAAAGAACTGGTCCTTCACGCGGGCGGCTTCGGCAAAGGCTCCGACAGTGGGCAATCCCTCAGCCCTTGCAGCACGGGCGCCCGCCTTTGCAACGCGAACGACACCTTGAGCTTGCTGCAACGCTGGATTGGCCTGAAGTGCCAGATCGACCGCCTCGTCAAGCGTAGACGGTGTCACCGGCGGCACGGGCAGCGGAGCGAGTTCCCCGGCGGGCTTGCCGGTGAGCCGTTCATAGCGCGCTTCGGCGGACTTGCGGCGCCCTTCGGCCTGGGCCAGCCCCGCATCGCCTTCGGCCTTGCGCGCACGGGCCTGGGCAAAGTCGGTATTCGGGATCTCGCCGGTCTGGAAGCGCAGGCCGGCCTGCCGCTCAACTTCGCGCAGCGCATCGGCCAGCTTGCCGAAACGCGCCACGAGCTTGCGCGATGCAAGCACCTCGGAATACGCGGAAACGGTATCGACTACGGTCTGCAACCGCGCCTGCTCGGATTGCTGGCGTGCGATCTCGAGCCCGCCCCGAGCCTGATCGACCGCCGCCGAGACTCGTCCACCGGTAAACAGCGGAAGTTCTCCGGTCGCCTGCAGGGCAAGCGGCGTAGTGTCATCGGCGGTGAAGCCGAAGAAGCCGTCATTGTCGATCCGGCCCGTGCCGACCGACCCTTCGACCCTCAGCAGGGGATTGCTCTCCGCCCGCGCACGATCGACACCGGCCGCGGCCGCCTTCTCTTCCGCCGCAGCCGCCTCAACGACGGGCGAGTAAGACAAAGCGTCGGCGATTGCCGTCTCCAGATCCTGCGCCGCCGCAAGGGGGGAAGCGACGACGCAGGACAGGGGGATAAGCGAAGCGATCAGGAAGCGCATAATGTGAAGGCTCAGTCGAAAGCGTTTCCCGGACTGACGCCAAGCTTCTTGAAGATCATCGCCGCCGGGCAGAAACCCGTGAAGGATGCCTGCAGCATGTTGAGTCCGGCAAAGATCGTGAGGCCAATCCACCAGGGATGGACATAGATCGACAGCAGGGCGCTGACGAGAACGACGATACCGGCAAAGCGAAACACGGCCGAATCGAGAGTCATGGAACGTCTCCCTTACTTGAAGCGCAGCTTGCGTATGCCCAGTGCATGGAGCGTGAGCCTCTCGTAGAACGGCTCGCTCTGTCCGCGCCGGACCTTGTGCAGGAAATACTTCTCGAAACCGACCTTGGCGAGATGGACCCACTTGCCTTTCGAAGCCCAGTTGAGATTGCGGGGAGGAATCTGCGGCTGGGCGATGAAGGCAACGCCGCCATCGCCGAAATCGGCAAGGCAGATTGCGTTCCAGGTGGCCTCTTCTTCCGGCTCCTTGCCCGCCAGTTCCAGCTTCAGATTCTCCACGATCGCCGTCACCATCGATTCGATCATGAATCCGGTTTTCGGCACACCCACCGGCACCGGAGTCGGGCCGACGGGAGGGATCGCGACGCACACGCCCAGCGAATAGACGTTCTTGTAGGTGGGATTGCGCTGGTGCTTGTCGGCAAGGATGAAGCCGCGCGGATTGGTCAACCCTTCGATGCCGAACACGGCTGGCACGCCGCGGAAAGCCGGCAGCATCATGGAAAAGCCGAACGGCAGATCATGGCTCCGCGCAACCGAGCCGTCCTCGCCCACTTCCTCGACATGCATCATGCCGTCCTCGACTCCGGCAACCTTTGCATTGGTGATCCACTTGATGTGACGATCCCGCAACTCGCTTTCGAGCAGCGTCTTGGTATCGCCCACGCCGTCGAGGCCAAGGTGGCCGATATAGGGTTCCGATGTGACGAACGTAATCGGCACGCGATCGCGAATCTTGCGGCGCTTGAGTTCGGTGTCGAGAATCAGCGCGAATTCATAGGCCGGGCCAAAGCAGGAAGCCCCCTGCACAGCGCCGACCACAATCGGCTTCGGATCGGCAGCCAGCTCTTCGAAAACATCGGCCGCCGCCGCCGCATGGTCGGTCTTGCAGACGGACTGGGTGAAGCCGTTGGGGCCCAATCCCTCAATTTCATCGAACGCAAGATCGGGGCCGGTGGCAATGACGAGATAATCGTAAGACAGCGACGAACCATCGTTGAGTTCGATTCGATTCTCTTCGGGATGCAAGCGCTTGGCACCGACCGATGTGAAACCGATGCCTTTCTTCTCCATCACTGGCGGCAGATGCACCTTGACCGCGTCCGGCTCGCGCCAACGGACTGCCACCCAGGGGTTCGACGGTACGAACCAGAAATCCTCCGAATCGCTGACAACCTTGACGTCAGCCTTGCCCTTCAGCGCGCCGCGAATCTCGTAGGCCGCGATCGTGCCGCCAAGCCCTGCGCCAAGTACGACGATTACCGGTAATGCCATCTGACTTCTCCGCCTTTCGGTCCTCTCGAACCCCCGGAACGATTCTGCTTGCTGGTTAAATCACGTTTCTTTAATATAATAACATTTGAATATGATCAATACATAATGTAAGAGATTCTCACCAAGCCGGAAAAAGGAATGGAGAGCCATGGTTTTAGGATCTGGTAAGTCGCAGCATCTGGAGCTTACCGCAGGCGAGCTGGAAGCGATGCTGAGCAAGGACGAAGCGCTGGTCGTGGATGTGCGCGAGCCGAACGAGTTCGCGGAAGGACACATTCCCGGCGCGCTCAACATGCCGCTGTCGAACTTCGACCCATCGGCCCTGCCCCATCCGCAAGGCAAGACGCTGGTGCTCAATTGCCAGGGCGGCAAGCGTTCGGGCATGGCGCTGGACAAGTGCGGCATAGCCCAGAAAGCGGTGGACACGCATCTCGCCGGCGGTTTCGGCGCCTGGCAATCAGCCGGTCTGCCTGTCGAACGTTAGGATACAGACCCAGAGCGGAGATCGCACGATGAGGGGATCGTTTCTGGCGCTGGCCCTGTTGGCCCTGCCGCTTGCGGCATGCGGCAATGGCGAGGGGGCGCAGGAGGCAGTCGAGGCGCCTGCCGGCCCGCGGCTTATCCTTAAGGACAGCGACACGGTAAACTGGCAGGACGTCAGCGCCGAGATCGCCACGGTCGACCAAGCGCAAGTGTTGGCGCGCATCCCCGGCATCCTCACGTCGCTCACCGTACGCGAGGGCGATATGGTGAAGAAGGGCCAGGCGATCGGCCGGATCGTCGACAGCCAGCTTGGCTTCCAGGCGCAGGCCTACAAGGCGCAGGCGGTTCAGGCCCAGGCTGAACTGAAACGCATACGCTTCCTCCACAAGAACGGCGTCTATGCCGACGCGCGGCTCGAACAGGCCGAGGCGATGGCCGCATCGGCGCAAGCCCAATATGCCGCGGCAAACGCAGTCGCCGGGCAAGGCGCGGTGGTGGCGCCCGCAACCGGCCGGGTGCTCCGCGCGGACGTCCCCGCCGGAGCGCCGGTGGCTCCCGGCATGGCCATCGCGGTAATCACTGCCGGGCGCACGATCCTGCGCCTGGAAATACCGGAATCGCTGGCTGGCAAGGTCCACGCCGGTTCGCGCGTCTTGGCCTCCGGCATCAATGGGGACAGTGATACAACCGGCCGCGTCATCAAGCTCTATCCCTCGGTCCAGGCCGGGCAGATCATTGCAGATGTCGACATGCCGGGGATCGACAACAGCGTGATCGGCCGGCGAGTCGCTGCAAGGGTTGAAAGGGGCACGCGCAAGGCGCTGATCGTTCCCGACGCCTTCGTCACCAGCCGTTACGGCATCGATTACGTGATCGTCCTCGGCAAGGACAAATCGGCGAGCCAGGTGCCGGTGCAGACCTCGCCTTCGGCCGAGGCCGGAAAGGTCGAGATCCTCTCCGGCGTTTCCTCCGGCGACACGCTCGTCCAGTCCAAGCCCGCAGCGGGGACACAATGAATCTAGGCCTTTCGGGCAGGATAACGCGCGCGACCATCCAGTCGCCGCTGACGCCCCTGTTCCTGATTGCCGCGATCATGGTCGGCCTGCTGGCGACCATAACCATCCCGCGCGAAGAAGAGCCGCAAATCAAGGTGCCGATGGTCGACATCCGGGTCATGGCACCCGGGCTCTCTGCTCCCGATGCGGTGGAGCTGGTCGGCAAGCCGCTGGAGACGATCGTCAAGAGCGTCGACGGGGTCGAGCACGTCTACACCCAGGCGCAGGATCACGGCGTGATGGTGACGGCGCGCTTCCTGGTCGGGTCCGATCCCGAGGACGCGGCAACCCGCATCGACGAGAAGATCAACGCCAATATCGACCGTATCCCCGTCGGCATCCCGCCGCCGCAGGTGACGGTGCGCGGCATCAACGACGTGCCGATCGTGGTCCTTACCCTGACGCCCAAGCCGGGCGCGCCGGGCCAGTGGGACGACCAGGCGCTCTACGAGCTTGCCGGAAAGATCAGGACGGAGATCGCCAAGGTCGACGACGTCGGCCTGACGTTTATCACCGGCGGTCAGCGCGAGGCGCTGCGCGTCGTGCCGGATCCGGCGAAACTTGCAGTCTATCGTGTGCCGCTGGGCAGCGTGATCGAGGCGGTAAGCCAGGCCAACCGCACCTTCCCCGCCGGCACCGTGCGCGAGAGCGGCGGCACCGCCATGGTTGTCGCCGGCCGGACGTTGCGCAATGCGCAAGAGCTGGGCGCGCTGACGGTCCGTTCCGTGACGGGCGCACCGGTTTATCTGCGCGATGTCGCCACGGTCGAGCAGGCACCCAGCCAGGACCAGTCCCGATCCTGGCGCTGGGCCAAGGACGGCAAGGACAACTGGACGATGGCGCCGGCCGTCAGCCTCGCCATCGCCAAGCGCGCCGGCGCCA
>JAGREL010000249.1 GCA_020446575.1 Novosphingobium sp.
TCGACATGCCGTTCGGCGCCTATGAGCAATCGCCGCAGCAGGCTTTCGCCAGCGCGTCACGCCTGCTCAAGGAGACCGGCTGCGCCGGCGTCAAGCTGGAAGGCGGCGAAGCCATGGCGGAAACCGTATCATTCCTTGTCAACCGGGGCATTCCGGTGATCGGTCATGTCGGCCTGACGCCGCAGGCCGTGAACGTGCTGGGCGGCTACAATTCGCGGGGCCGCAGCGAAGCCGAAGCCAAGAAGATCGTCGCCGACGCGGTCGCGCTCGATCAGGCAGGCGCATTCGCCATCGTCGTCGAAGGGGTGGTCGAACCGATCGCCGTCGAAGTCACCAAGGCCGTCTCCTGCCCGACTATCGGGATCGGCGGTTCCGCCCAATGCGACGGCCAGGTCCTCGTAATCGACGACATGATCGGGATGTTCGAGCGCGTGCCGCGTTTCGTGAAACGCTACGCGGAAGTGGCGGACACCATCACCGATGCGGTTTCCCGTTATGCCGCGGAAGTCCGCGAGCGCAGCTTTCCGGATATCGAGCAGACCTATCAGCCGAAGAAAAGCTAGGCGTTCGCCCGCGATAGCCGAGCGGCGACAAGCGCGGCAACCACCATCTGCGCAAGGTGATAGACCAGCAGCGGGAGCATGATGATTCCCGCCTTCGCTGCCGGGAACAGCACGGTCGCCAGCGGCGCGCCCATGGCAATGCTCTTCTGCGCGCCTGCGAACAGCATAGTAATCCGGTCTCCCCGCGGCAGGCGCAGCAGCCCGCCCAGTAGCCAGGCCCCGCCATAACCGAACAGCAACAACACTGCGCAGGCAACGACGAGGACCGCCCAGACCTGCAAATCCACCTGGCTCCAGATGTCCTGCTCGACAGCGCCTGAAAAGGCAACGTAGACGGCAATACCGATCGAGCTGCGGTCCATTATGGTGATGAAGCGGCGATGCCCGGAGACCCACTGCCGGGTAAAGCCCTGCATGACTTGCCCGACAACGAAGGGAAGCAGCAGCATGGTGACGACTTTCACCAGCGTCTCGCCATGGAAAGCCGTGCCGTGACTACCGGCAACCAGCGAAAACAGGGGCGCACTGACGAAGACGCCGGTGATATTGACGAGAGCCGCAGCCACAACCGAGCTTGCAATATTGCCGCCGGCCAGCGACGTGTAGACCGTTGCCGACTGCACAGTGGATGGCAGCACGCCGAGATAGAGGAAACCGATCGCAAGAGCCGCTGGCGCAAGGGCCAGGCTTCCCTGCCAGAGCATCCACCCTGCCAGCCCCATCGCTCCAAAGACCCAGATGATGAGCGGCACCAGCAACCGATGATTGCCCAGGCCGGCCAGCACTTCGTGCCGGGGGAGCCGCAAGCCGTAGAAGAAGAAGAGCAGGAATACGGCAGCGTTGGAAACCAGCTGGGCGGTTTCCCGATTGCTCCCGGTCACCGGCAGGACCGTCGCGAGAAGGATCGCAGCGACAATCAGCTGCACCATCGGATCGATCTTGCGGAATATCACTTGCTTTTCATCCGCACCGGCGGAGCAGGCGTACCCAGGAAGCGGGGAGCCGGCGCGGGCTGCGTGATTCCATCGACTTCGATGAATGTTTCGCGCGCGACATTGTGCGGATGATGCGGCGCTTCGCCAAGGCTCAGCACCGGAGCGAAGCAGATGTCGGTGTCTTCCATGATGGCGCACCATTCATCACGCGTTTTCGTGAGGAAGATTTCAGCAAACCGCTCCTTCAGCCGTGGCCAGTTCGCCTCATCGGCACGGTCGGTGAACTCGGGATCGTCGCTGAGCCCCAGCTTGTCGAGAAGCTGCGCGTAAAACGGCCTTTCCAGCGAACCGAGCGAAATCCATTTGCCGTCGGCGGTTTCATAGGTCTCGTAGTAGGGCGCCGCGCCATCGAGAATATTCACGCCCCGCTCGTCCTTCCACATGCCGGAAGCGAACAGCGTATAGGTCATGGACGAAAGGATCGCCGCGCCATCGACCATCGCGCAATCGATGACCTGACCCTTGCCGGTCGCCCGTGCCGAAAGGATTCCGGCAAGCAATCCGAACGCAAGCATCATCCCGCCGCCGCCATAGTCTCCGACGACATTGACCGGGAAAGTCGGCTTGTCTCCCTTCCTGCCATAGGTATGCAACGCCCCTGACAAGGCGATGTAATTGATGTCATGCCCTGCGAGCCTGGCCTTGGGACCCTTCTGCCCCCAACCTGTCATGCGGCCGATGACGATGCGCGGATTGTCCTCCAGCAGCACATCCGGCCCGAGGCCAAGGCGTTCGAGAACGCCGGGACGGTAGCCTTCGATCAGCGCATCGGCCTTGCGCACAAGTTCGCGCACGCGGGCGACGGCTTCGGGCTCCTTGAGGTCTAGCACCATGATCTCGCGGTTGCGGTTCACGATGTCGCGGCCGTGAGGACCGCCGATCCGTTCGAAGTCGGGCCTTTCGATGCGGATGACCCGGGCACCGTGATCGGCCAGCATCATCCCTGCGAACGGCCCGGGGCCGATTCCCGCCAGCTCGATTACCGTGACTCCCTCCAGCACACCCGCCATCGTTGTCTCCCTGTCACTATTCCGGACCAGCGATTGCCGGAGGCGGCAGGGAATGTCGAGTGCGGACGGAAATCAGCCCTGCCGGTTCATGGCAAGCAGGCGGCGGCCTTCTGCCAGAAGCGGGCTATCGCCCATGATCAGCCGGGCCTTTTCAAGCAGGGCCCTGGCGTTCGCAGGGCTTTGGCCGAGTGCTGCCAGGCTCAGGCCCAGGGCTTGCGCCGCTACCGGACTGGCCCGCTGTACGCGATAGGCCTCACGCGCCGTCAGGGCAGCCTGCCTTGCATCACCGTCGCGCAGCTG
>JAGREL010000250.1 GCA_020446575.1 Novosphingobium sp.
TTCGCCCAGCAATTGAGCGCGATGTCGCAGCCGGCGGCAATCGCCCGCGCGGCGCGCTCCGGCACTGCGCCGGACAGCGCTTCCATGTCGAGATCGTCGGTAAGCAGCAGGCCGTCGAACCCGATCCTGCCGCGGATGATCTCTTCGACGACAAAGGGCGAAAGCGTGGCCGGGTTTTCCCGGTCCCATGCTGTATACAGCACATGCGCGGTCATGCCGATGCGGGCGGCGGCGAGCGCGCGGAACGGGGCGATGTCCGTTTCCAGCTCCGTTTCGCTCGCTTCGACTGTCGGCAGGGCCTTGTGGCTGTCAGCCATAGCCCGGCCGTGGCCCGGCATATGCTTGACGACGCCTGCCACCCCGGCCGCCTCCAGCCCGTCGAGAACCGCCCGGCCGAGCGCCGCGACGCGTTTCGGCTCGCTGCCCAGTGCCCGGTCGCCGATCACGTCGTGCGCGCCCGGCTGACGGACGTCGAGCAGCGGCAGGCAATCGACAGTGACCCCGGCTTCGGCGAGGTCCATTCCTAGCGCCCGGGCATTGACGCGTGCCGCCTCGATCGCACTGGCCGGCGCGATTTCGTATAGCCGGTCGAAAACTTCGCCCGGCGGGAATGTCAGCCATTCCGGCGGCTTCATGCGGACGACCCGGCCGCCTTCCTGATCGATGCAGATGAACAGCCGCTCGCGCCCGTGGATGGCGCGCAATTCGTCGGTCAGGGCGCGAAGCTGCTCCCGATCGAGCACGTTGCGGCCGAACAGAATGTACCCCGCTGGATCGGCATCGCGAAAGAATGCGCGCTCGTCATCCGTCAGCCGCAGTCCGGCCAGGCCGAAAATCGCAGGTACCATCCGCAGGGAAATCGCAGCAATGCGCGGTTTCCGCAAGCTTGGGCCGCGTCGCAAATGTGGAAATTCGCAACAAACGCGTGACCGGCGCGGTCCGGCCCGATTTGCATCCGCAATCGGGAAGTCGCGTCAGTTCTTCACCTGGCAATTGAGCCCGGAAGACCTCAGCCGGTTGCACAGCGCCTTCGCTTCGGCGGCATCGGCGGCCAGCGCCTGCAGGCGATAGACCCTGCCGATATCGGCCTGCCCCTCGACGATGCGGTAGCGCAGGCCGGACAGCGCCGAATACTGCGCCGAGAGCTTGCCCCAGCCGGATTCGGCCGTTTCACGCGTCGAGAAAGCACCCACCTGGACGCCTACGGTCTTGCTGTCGGCGGCACTGGGGGGCGCAGCAGGCACGGGCGAAGCGGAAGCGCTGGGCGAAGGCTTTGGCTTGTCGGTGCCACTACCCGCTTCCATCGCGGCGAAGCCGGGCTCCGAGCCTGACGGGGCCTCGCCCAGCCGGGCCGGACGCGTTTCGCCTTGCGAGACGACGAAACTGGTGTCTCCGGTGCCTTCGAAGGTCTTGCCGCCCGGATCCTCGGGCTTCTCCTTGTAAGGCTTGTCGGGTGCCTCGATCACACTGCCGTCGGCAACCAGTTCTCCGTCGGTCGATCCCCGCGACATCCACCAGATTCCGCCGACCACGAGACCGATCGCCAGAAGACCCAGCAGCACCAGCAGGATCAGCTGACCCGGGTTGCCGCTTTCGTATTCTTCCTCGTCGTCGCCTTCCAGCCAGGGAAGCGCCGTATCCTCGTCGCCGAGATCGAGCTGCCCCGTCTCCTCCGCGGGCTCCTCACCGGCGAGTTCGCCTTCTTCCTGCCCGACATCGGCCGGCTGATCGGTATCTTCGGCGGGCGCGTTATCGGCCTGCGCAAGGCCGGCATCGTCTTCGTCCCGCTCGTTGTCGGACATTGTCATCGTCACATTTCCTCCACGGCCTCGACCCCCAGAAGCGCAAGGCCGTTCCGTACAAGCTGTCCAATTTGTGTGGCGAGGAATAGCCTAGCACCGGTTAATTTACCATTTTGTAGCACGATGAAGCGCTTTTCCGGCCGGTCATTGCCCAGATTCCAGTAAGCATGGAAGGCAGCGGCCAGATCGTGCAGGAAGAAGGCAATGCGATGCGGCTCGCGCGCCGCTGCCGCCGCCTCGATCACCCGGGGGAACTGCGCGGCGAGCTTCACCAGTTCCAGCTCCTCGTCTTCCAGCAGCTCGAGATCGGCATCGGACGGGCCGAGCCCCTCGGCCGCCGCCTTGCGCAGTGTCGAACTCACCCGGGCGTGGCAATACTGCACGTAGAACACCGGGTTGTCCTTCGACGCTTCGACCACTTTCGCGAAATCGAAATCCATCTGCGCTTCGGGCTTGCGGGTCAGCATGGTGAAGCGCACCACGTCCTTGCCCACTTCGCGCACGACATCGGCCAGGGTGATGAATGTGCCGGCGCGCTTGGACATCTTCACCGGCTCGCCCTCGCGCAGCAGCTGGACCATCTGCACCAGCTTGACCTCGAAGGGAATCGCCTCCCCTTCCGCTCCGGTCATCGCGGCGACGGCGGCCTTGATGCGCTTGACCGTGCCGGCATGATCCGCGCCCCAGATATCGACCAGCGCGTCGGACCCCTGCGCCTTCTGGTAGTGATAGGCGAGGTCCGCGCCGAAATAGGTCCAGCTGCCGTCGCTCTTTTTGATCGGCCGGTCCTGATCGTCGCCGAACTTGGTCGAACGGAACAGCGGCAGCTCGACCGG
>JAGREL010000251.1 GCA_020446575.1 Novosphingobium sp.
GGACATCTACGAGCATGGCGTGCTGCCGCAGGATTTCTCGATCTATCTGCATCATCCGACGGTAACCGACCCGTCGATGGCACCGCCGGGCAAGAGCACGTTCTATGCGCTTGTCCCCGTCGCCAACCAGGGCAAGCTGCCGATCGACTGGGAACAGCTCGGCCCGATGCTCGAACGGCGCATTCTCGACGAGGTCGGGCGCCGGCTGATTCCCGATATCCATGACCGGATCGTCACCAAATTCCACTATTCGCCAAGGGATTTCGCGCTCGACCTCAACGCCTATCACGGCAGCGCCTTCAGCCTCGAGCCGATCCTGACGCAGAGTGCATGGTTCCGCGGCCACAACCGCGACGACAAGATCCGCAACTTCTACCTCGTGGGCGCGGGCACGCATCCGGGAGCAGGCATCCCGGGCGTGGTCGCGAGTGCCAAGGCCACCGCCAAACTGATGCTGGAGGACATGAAATGAAGCGCCTAGCCGTTTATTGCGGTTCAGCCACGCCCACGGACACGCGATACATGGAGCTTGCCCGGACAGTCGGCGAGACGCTCGCAAGGCGCGGGATCGGCATCGTCTACGGCGGCGGCAGGCTTGGGCTGATGGGCGCGCTCGCGCATTCGGCGCTGGCCTCCGGCGGCGAGGTGATCGGCGTGATTCCCGAAGCGCTGGTGTCCGCCGAAGTTGCCAATCACGATTGCACCGACCTACGGGTGGTGAAAGGCATGCATGAGCGCAAGCTCACGTTCACGCAGCTCGCGGACGGTTTCCTCACCCTGCCCGGCGGCGTCGGCACGATGGACGAGTTGTGGGAAGCGGTCAGCTGGGCGCAGCTCGGCTATCATGCGAAACCCGTGGGCGTGCTCAACGCCTTCGGCTATTTCGACCACCTCCTCGCCTTCAACCATCACATGATGGAGACCGGCTTCGTCCGGGCCGAGCACAAGGCAATCATCATGACCGAGCACGAGCTGGACATGCTGCTGCAACGCATGGCCGCCCATGAGCCGCCCAAGCCGATCTTCAACATGAAGGCGGAGGAATTGTGACGCGATCCATTCCATCGCCCCTCCTCTGAAGAGGAGGGGGCATTGCAAGAAAGTCCGCTCGCAACGGTACAACGCTCGCGGCTCCTCACACACGCCCGGGCCTCGATCACGCGGGGCTCGAAGAGTTTTGCCGCCGCATCCCGCCTGTTCGACCGGACCACCCGCGAGCGGGTCTGGCTGCTCTACGCCTGGTGCCGCGCCTGCGACGACCTTGCCGACGCACAGGACCATGGCCACGCGCTCGGCGACCAGGCCGGTGCACCGGCGCGGCTTGAAGTCATTCGCGACCTGACCGACAGAGTTCTGGCAGGCGAGGAAACCGGCAACCTCTCGTTCGATGCTCTGGGCCTCCTCGCAAGCGAGACCGGCATCACCCGCGCCATGGCCGACGATGTGATCGCCGGCTTTGCGCTAGATGCTCAGGAATGGCGGCCTCGCAGCGAAACGGACATGCTGCGCTACTGCTTCCATGTCGCGGGCGCCGTGGGCGTGATGATGGCCGTGGTGATGGGAATATCGCCCGACGACGAAGACACGCTCGACCGCGCCTGCGACCTCGGCATTGCCTTCCAGCTCGCCAACATCGCCCGGGACATCTCCGAAGACGAACTGGCAGGCCGCTGCTACCTGCCGCTGGAATGGCTTGCCGAGGCGGACATTCCGCCGGGCGAGCTGCTCAAGCCGCATTACCGCGATGCGCTGGTGCCGCTGGTCCGCCGGCTCTGCGAAATGGAACGGGCCTACGAAGCATCGGCCCGGGCCGGCGCTGTACGGCTTGCCTTCCGGCAGCGCTGGGCGGTATTGTCGGCAGCCGGCATCTATGGAGCGATCGCCCGCGAAGTGGAACGGCGCGGCGCACACGCCTGGGACCACCGCGTGACGACATCGAAGCTTGCCAAGCTGGGTTTCGTCGTGCGTGGATTGGGGCAGGCCTTGACGGCCGCCCCGGCTGCGGAGCGGCCGCGGTTTTCACGCCGGGATCTTGCGGCACTGGCGCAGCAATCCACATAGTTTTGCTGCACCCAATGCTGCGCGGTAAACCATTATAATCTATATATTTTAGTTTGACGCGGACAGCCTCAACCCATTCCCAGATCCTTGACCGTCTGCCTGCAATAATAATCGCGGAATATGACGATCTTGCCGTCGACGATCCGGGTCGCATTGGCCACCGGCAAGAGCATGTGCTTGTCACCGGCGATGTGATCGTCGATCCGCTCGCTCAACACCCATTCGCCATTGCTAGCAATGTGCAGGACCTCGACGTCGATCCGGGTGAGATGCTCGAAGCACTTTTCCAGCCATTTCAGGATTGCCTCCCTGCCGACCATCGGCTTCTCGTCCGGCACGTTGTCATAGACGCCGTCCTCGGCGAAGCATTCGGCCATGCCCTTCGCATCGCGGACGGCCCACAATGAAAGGAAGCGGCGGAGGATGTCTTCATTCGATGCGCTCATGATCGGCTCTCCCGTTCCAATACGGAGCTAATACCGACGGACCCAATGGCTTTGCAATGCAAAGTTTCGGGGCGAGAAGTCGACACATCCAGGGATCGGAGCTGCAATCAGGAGATCGGCCTTTGTGCCTCAGGCGCCGCGATCGAGGTATCGCGCGAGCGCATCCTTTTGTCCGACACCAAACCGCAGGCCAAGTTTGGTCCTGCGCCACAAGATGTCCTCTGCCGTGTGCGCCCATTCGGCGCGGGCGAGATAGTCGACTTCCGCTTCGCTGAGCCCCCAACCGAAGCTTTTTCCGAGGTCCCCCCGGACCCTGGCCGTACCGAGCCAAGCGTATACCCGTGTGCCGTAGGCCCTGGCAATCCGCTCCGCGTCGTTTTCCTCAAGAAACGGGAAGGATTCGCGCAATTCGGCTTGCAGCGCCTGCGCGCCGTCAACCGGAAAGTCGCCACCCGGCAGCGGCTCGGATTTCGTCCAGGCAGGCCCGGCCAAAGCGGGCAACCGCTCGGCCAGCATATCCACCGCCTCATCGCCCAGGTGGCGGTACGTGGTGATCTTGCCGCCGTAGACAGTGAGCAGGGACGGCCCCGCGCCGATATCGGACAGTTCCAGCCGATAGCCGCGAGTCGCCGCTTCCGGCTTGCCCGAACCGTCGTCGATGAGCGGGCGCACGCCGGCATAGCTCCACACCACGTCGTCGGGCGTGATCTGCCTTGCAAAGTAGCGGTTCACTCCTTCGCAGAGATATTCGATCTCCGCCGCGCTGGCGCTGATGTCGGTCAGCGGCCCGGTGTGGTCGGCATCGGTGGTGCCGATCAGCGTGAAGTCGCGCTCGTAGGGAATGGCGAAGAAGATGCGCCCGTCCGGCAGCTGGAAGAAATAGGCGTAGGGATGATCGAACAGCTTGCTCACGACGATGTGCGAGCCACGCACCAGCCGCATGCCGTAATGGGGCTTGCCGCCCGCAAGCTTCAGCACATCGAGCACGGCTGGGCCCGCCGCGTTCACCAGTGCGCGTGATCGGAACCAGCCCGTCGCGGTCTCGATAAGCCAGTGATCGCTTTCGCGCCGTGCCGACACCACCGGCATTCGCGTGAGCACTTCGGCGCCGCGGGCGGCAGCATCCATCGCGTTGAGCACCACCAGCCGGGCATCGTCGACCCAGCCGTCCGAATATTCGAAGCCGATCCTGAAGCCGGGCTTGAGCGGCCCGCCCGCCGGGTGGTTGGCAAGCTTCACCGTATCGGTGGCGGGCAGGCGCTTGCGCCCGCCGATATGGTCGTAAAGGAACAGGCCCAGCCGCAGCAGCCAGGCCGGGCGCAGGCCCCTGGTGTAGGGCAGCACGAAGCGCATCGGCCTGATGATATGCGGTGCGATCCGCCACAGCGCTTCGCGTTCGCCCAGCGCCTCGTGCACCAGGCCGAACTCGTAGTGTTCAAGATAGCGCAAGCCGCCGTGGATCAGCTTGGTCGATGCCGAGGACGTGCCGCTGGCAAGGTCTCGCGCTTCAAGCAACAGAACCTTGGCGCCGCGCCCGGCGGCATCGCGGGCAATACCGGCCCCGTTCACGCCGCCGCCGATAATGGCAAGGTCGAATATTCCGCTCACCCCACGGCCATAGCGTGTTTCAATCCGTGGTGGGATAGTGCAGCCGCCGGAACAGTCTGCCCTTCTCGCTGTAGAGCACGAGCAGCAGCGCGCAGATACCGAAGACCACCATGGCACCAATCAACGGCCGCGCCGTGCCATCGAAGGCCTGGCCGATCAGCAGCCCGAGGCTCGCCCCCGCCACCAGCCGGACGAATGCCAGCGCCGAAGCGGCAGCACCGGCAGTGCGCGCGAAGGGCTGAAGGGCGATCGCCTGGAAATTGGCGCCGATAAAGGAGATGAAACACATCGCCACCGTCATCAGCGGAACGAATTGCCAGAGCGTCTCCCTCCCGCTCATCGCCAGCGAGAGATGGAAGGCGGAAACGAGGATCAGCCCGATAAGCGCGGTCTGCGAGACACGCCGCGCGCCGAAGCGCTCGACAATGCGCGAATTCACGAAATTGGTGCATGCCATTATCAGCGCCATCACGCCGAAGATCGCCGGGAAGGCGTCCCCTGCTCCCAGTGCCTCAGCCAACAGCTGCTGCGCGCTGCTGACGTAGCCGAGCAGCGCGCTTTGCACGAGCGCAGCGCCGAGGAAATAGCCGATTGCGTCACGGTGGGTGACGGCAGCATGCATGTTTGACAGGATCGTCCTCGGCTTGATCGACTGGCGGTGCTCGACGTGAAGCGTCTCGGGCAACCGCAGCCATGTCCAGATACCGAACACCAGGGCAAGGCTGGCCATTACGCCGAAGATCCAGCGCCAACCCGCCACCAGCATCACTCCCTGGCCGAGCAGCGGTGCCAGCATCGGCACGACCATGAAGACCATGGCGATCAGCGATTGCATGCTCGCCATGCGATCGCCTTCGAAACGGTCGCGGACCACCGCCGCCGGCATCACCATCAGTCCCGACGTGAAGACGCCGAGCAAGCCGCGCAGGACCAGCAGCAGGGTAAAATCCGTCACCAGCGCGCTGGCCAGCGAGATCACGAAATAGGCGGCAAGGCAAATCAGGATCACCGGCTTGCGCCCGAAACGGTCGGACACCGATCCCGGTATCAGCGAGGCAATGCCGCTGCAGATCAGGAACACACCGATCAGCAGCTGGCGTTCGTTGGCACCACTGACGCCGAGATCGCGCGCGATAACGCCCAGCGCCGGCAGCATCACGTCAATCGCGAGCGCCTGCAGCGCCATCAGCATGGCCATGAGCGAGACGAACTCGCCTTCGCCAATGGCAAAGGGCGCCGGGCCGGACTGCGGGGGATTCATGAAAGGCCAAATGGCGACGGCCGCGCGAAATTGCCAGCGTTTTGAATACACGTCGCAATTTTCCGGCACCGGCTCCCCATCAGGGCGGGAGTCCCGGCCTTGCCGGAACCGCGCTATGTTCGCACACAGCATGAGCGAGTCCGCAACACCAGACCGCGACGACGACGAAGCCACTGGCCTCAGGAAGATCATCCACGTCGACATGGATGCCTTCTATG
>JAGREL010000252.1 GCA_020446575.1 Novosphingobium sp.
GCTGCACCGGGACGGGCATCGCTCAATTAGAAAGGCGCGCCCATGTCCCGAACGTCCCAGGTTTCATCGCTTGAACGCCGTGCCCGGCATATCGTCGAGCAGCTCGATGGCACATGGCGCGGCAGGAAGGGCATGTGCTGCTGTCCCGCGCATAATGACCGCACGCCATCGCTGAGCGTGACGCTGGGTCGCCAGGCAATCCTGTTCCACTGCTTTGCCGGCTGCAGCAACGATGCGGTCCTCGCCGCCCTCAATCATACCGGCGTCAGAGCACGGGACCTGTTTGATGCTGACCAAACCGTTGACGAGTACGATATCCGGCAGTCGGGCCCTGACCGAAATGCCTGCCGCCTGTGGCGCGAGGCTAGAGCTCTTCCGGAATCTCCTGCCGAGGCCTACTTGCGATCACGCGCGATCGAAATCGCATCGCCTGACCTGCGCTATCACGAACGCACACCGCTGGGACCGAAGGGCGAGGCCCGGTTCCTGCCCGCGATGCTTGCGGCTGTGCGGAACGACGAAGGCGTCATCGCAGTCCATCGAACCTTTCTCGATCCGTTGGGCAATCGCCTTGCGGCGTTCGACCGGCCCAAACGCGCGCTTGGTAGCCTCCGGACCGGCGCTGTCCGCCTTGCTATGCCGCGGGGCGGAAGGCTTGGCCTGGCCGAGGGCATCGAGACCGCGCTCGCCGCAACTCAGCTTTCGGGCATCCCATGCTGGGCGACACTCGGCAACGAACGCTTCGGCCTTGTCACGATCCCCCAAAGCGTGCGCGAACTGTTCCTGTTTCTCGATGCCGATGACGGCGGCGACCTCGCGCAGGAACGCGCCTGCAGTGCTTATGCGGCTCCTGGCCGCCGGATCGTAATCCGGCGCCCGCGCAAGGCTGGCTATGACTGGGCCGATGTCCTGTCTGCCAGGGAAGACAAAACCCGGTCCCGACAGACCAGAGGGGAGGAAGCTCCTGCCTGATTGAGGCCCCGACGAGGTGAGGGCCTTTTTCTCAGGAGGTTTTCATGTCCCAATCGGCCCTGCAGTTCGAATTCTCTGAATCGGTTGAACCACTGGTTCTTTCGGCGGCACGCCAGCTTGCCGACTTTCTACTGTCGGGCGCGGTTCTGACCCGCAGCGTCATCAGCGATGCGCTGAGCGAACAATTCGGTGGCAGCGATGCCGACGGACGCTGGTCACTGACCGAAGCGCACGCCGCGCTCGAAATGGCACAGGTCCTCTGGCTGATGGGCCAATCCGAACTGACGGTCACCACGCCGCCCGGCTCCGCCGAACAGGTCTTTGCCGGACTTCAAATGCGTATTCCCACCCAGATCAACCGTAGCGAGGAGCAGGTCGAGCTCCAGCAGTTTGCGACCCCGCCACGACTAGCCTGGCTGGCCGCTCGCGCCTCTGCCCTGACCAAGGGTGATCGCGTGCTCGAACCTTCGGCAGGCACCGGTATGCTGGCGCTCTGGGCGGCAAAGTCTGGCGCTACGCTCGATCTCAACGAGATTGCCGCATCGCGCCGGGCCTGCCTTGCCGCCTTGTTCCCGCAAGCGATGGTGACCGGACACGATGGCGAACTGATCGACGAATTGCTGGCGCCAGATTGCTCGCCAAGCGCGGTGCTCATGAACCCGCCCTTTTCGTGGAGCGCCGAGCGCGGCCATGATGGCCGGACGGGTGCGCGCCATCTGCGTTCGGCTTTCGCGCGGCTCCGGCCCGGTGGCCGCTTGGTTGCGATCATGCCCGAATGGTTCGACCTGCACCGCTTCGTCGCGAAGATGCGTGGCCCGGTCACCCCGTTGCTCAACGTCACGATCGACGGCGGTTTCCGTAAATCCGGCACAGGGATCGCAACGCGCCTGCTGGTGATCGACAAGGCCGACCGCGATGTTCCGATCGCCACGGCCCGCACTAGCGATTTTGCCGAGATTGCGGAACTGATCGATGCGCTCCCCGCCCGGGAAAGCCTGAATTCGTCGCTGCCCGTCATCCCGGTCCGGCAAATCGGCGCGCTTAGGTTGATTCCGCAAGTGCGACGATTACCGCTAGCTCCTCCCGTTCGTTCTGCGCCAACCTCGGAAGCGGCACCGGTCTGTTACGAGGCGCTTCCCGAACCCGCGCCGATTGACGAACAGGTCGGGCACTACCTGCCCTATCGCCCGAGCCGGGTCGTCATCGCGGATGCGGCCACGCATCCGACCGCACTGGTGGAATCGGTCGCGATGGGTTCGATCGCTGCGCCAATCCCCGAAGCAGTGCCGCAAGTACCAGCGGGCCTCATCGCCAAGGGCCTGCTTTCAGCCGCCCAGGCGGAAACGCTGATCTACGCCGCCAATGCCCATGCGCGCGATATCGCCGGAACGTTCGAACCCGAAGACGAGGGCTGTGCTCTCAAACCCAGCACCGACGGCAAGGCCTATCGCATGGGCTATTTCCTCGGCGACGGGACCGGTGCGGGCAAGGGCCGGCAGGTCGCCAGCGTGATTCTCGATCGTTGGGTGCGCGGCGAACGCCGTCATATCTGGATCTCGAAGAACGAAGCGCTGCTGGAAGACGCGCGCCGCGACTGGAGTGCACTTGGCGGCTTGCCCCTCGATATCCAGCCGCTGGCCACCTGGAAACTCGGTACGATGATCACGATGCCCGAAGGCATTTTGTTCGTCACCTATCCGACGCTGTGCTCGGGGCGCGGCGACGCCACGCGGCTCGAACAGATCCTTG
>JAGREL010000253.1 GCA_020446575.1 Novosphingobium sp.
GCTGCACCGGGACGGGCATCGCTCACTTCGAAAGGCGCGCCCATGTCCCGAAAGTCCCAGGTTTCATCGCTCGAACGCCGTGCCCGGCAGATCGTCGAACAACTCGATGGCACATGGCGCGGCAGTAAGGGCATGTGCCGCTGTCCCGCCCATGACGACCGCACGCCATCGCTGAGCGTGACCCTGGGGCGCCAGGCGATCCTGTTCCACTGCTTTGCCGGCTGCAGCAACGATGCGGTCTTTGCCGCGCTCAATCATACCGGCGTCAGGTCGCGGGATTTGTTCGATGCTGACCAGACCATCGACGAGAGCGATAGCCGGCAGTCGGGCCCTGACCGGAATGCCTGCCGCCTGTGGCGCGAGGCCAATGCTCTCTCGGCTACCGCTGCCGAAGCCTACCTACGATCACGCGCGATCGAAATCGCATCGCCTGACCTGCGCTATCACCAACGCACGCCGCTCGGCCCGAAGGGCGAGGTCCGGTTCCTGCCTGCCATGCTGGCGGCGGTGCGCAACGACGAAGGCGTCATCGCAGTCCATCGGACCTTTCTCGATCCGCAGGGCAATCGCCTTGCTGGGTTTGACCGGCCCAAACGTGCGCTTGGCAGCCTGCAAACGGGCGCGGTCCGCCTCGTCATGCCCAGGGGTGGGAAGCTTGGCTTGGCTGAGGGGATCGAGACCGCGCTTGCTGCAACTCAGCTTTCAGGCATCCCGTGCTGGGCAACGCTTGGCAACGAACGCTTCGGCCTTGTCACGGTCCCCGAGAGCGTGCGCGAACTGTTCCTGTTTCTCGATGCTGATGAAGGCGGCGACCTCGCGCAGGAACGTGCCTGCAGTGCCTATGCAGCTCCCGGTCGCCGGATCGTGATCCGGCGACCCCGCAAGGCTGGCTACGATTGGGCCGATGTACTGTCTGCCAGGGAATGCAAGACCCGGTCCCGGCAGACCAGAGGGGAGGAAGCTCCTGCCTGATTGAGGCCCCGACGAGGTGAGGGCCATATCCTCAGGAGAATCCCATGGCCCAGTCAGCTCTTAAGTTCGATTTTTCCGAGTCCTCGGAACCACTGGTCCTTTCGGCGGCGCGCCAGCTTTCCGCCTTTCTCGCATCGGGCGCGGTGTTGACCCGCCGCGACATCAGCGATGCGCTGAGCGAACACTTCGGCGGCAGCGATGCCGACGGGCGCTGGTCGGTGACCGAAGCGCATGCCGCGCTCGAACTCGCGCAGGTCCTTTGGCTGATGGGCCAATCCGAACTGACGGTCACCACACCGCCCGACCTCGCCGAGAAGGTCTTTGCCGGACTTGAAGACCGTATTCCAACCCAAACGAACCGTAGCGAGGAGCAGGTCGAACTCCAGCAGTTTGCGACCCCGCCACGGTTGGCCTGGCTTGCCGCCCGCGCTTGTGTCCTGACCAAGGATGATCGCGTGCTCGAACCGTCGGCCGGCACGGGCATGCTGGTGATGTGGCTGGGCAAGTCCAGCGCTATGCTCAATCTCAACGAGATTTCCGCATCGCGCCGGGCCTGCCTCGCCGCCCTGTTTCCGCAGGCGACGGTGACCGGGCACGATGGCGAACTGATCGACGAACTGCTGGCACCCGATTGCTCGCCAAGCGCGGTGCTCATGAACCCGCCCTTCTCGTGGAGCGCCGAGCGCGGCCATTACGGCCGAACCGGTGCACGTCATCTGCGTTCGGCCTTTGCCCGCCTCCGGCCCGGCGGGCGTCTGACTGCGATCATGCCCGAATGGTTCGACCTGCACCGTTTCGTGGCGAAGATGCGGGGCACGGTCGCACCTCTGCTCAACGTCAGGATCGACGGCGGTTTTCGTCAATCCGGCACAGGGATCTCCACGCGTCTGCTGGTGATTGACAAGGCCGACCGCGATGTCGCGATCGCTACGGCCCGGACTAGTGAGTTTACCGAGATTGCGGGGCTGATCGATGCGCTCCCCGTTCGGGAGCGTCCGGGTACCACCCTGCCTGTCAGTCCAGTCCGGTCCGTCGGCACGCTCCGGTTGGTTCCGCAAGCGCGACGAATACCGCTCGCGCCTCCCGTTCGTTCCGCGCCGGCCTCGGAAGCCGAACCGGTCCGCTACCAGGCGCTTGCCGAACCCGCACCGATCGACGAACAGGTCGGGCATTACCTGCCCTATCGCCCAAGCCGGGTGGTTATCGCGGATGCGGCCACGCATCCGACCGCACTGGTGGAATCGGTCGCCATGGGCTCGATCGCCGCGCCAATCCCCGAAACGGTGCCGCAACTGCCGGCAGGGCTTATCGCCAAGGGTCTGCTTTCAGCCGCCCAGGCCGAAACACTGATCTACGCCGCCAATGCCCATGCCCGCGATATTGCCGGAACCTTCGAGCCTGAAAAGGAGGGTTGTGCTCTCAAAGCCAGCACCGACGGGAAGGCCTATCGCATGGGCTATTTCCTCGG
>JAGREL010000254.1 GCA_020446575.1 Novosphingobium sp.
GCCTTGAGTTCGCCCTTGCCGAGCAGACGTACGCCGTCCCGGCCACCGCGCGCGAGGCCCGCGGCCTTCAGCGCGTCGTGGTCGATCACTGCCTTGGGATCGAGCTTGCCGGCATCGATGGCCTTCTGCACCAGACCGAGATTGACCTCGGCATAGTCCTTGGCGAACTTCTTGTTGTTGAAGCCGCGCTTCGGGATCCGCATGTGGAGCGGCATCTGGCCGCCCTCGAAGCCTTTCACGGCTACGCCCGAACGGCTCTTCTGGCCCTTCTGGCCACGGCCACCGGTCTTGCCCTTGCCGGAGCCGATGCCCCGGCCGACGCGGATACGTCCCTTGCGGGCACCTTGGTTGTCACGAAGATCGTTCAGTTTCATAGTCGCACTCGCTTTCGCTTTAATTCGCGCTGAAATGGAAGGCGGCCCCTTAGGGGATGGGGACAGCGATGTCACCCCCCCTTTTCTCGCCGCGTCCGGCAAGGCAAAGGTACGCCTTATCGCCACCAGACGGAACTCGGCCTTGCCTGCAAACCTGCTTCGCCACCCTATCGCACAATTCGCGACCCTCTTGCTGGTCGCGCTGGTGCTGCGCGGCGATACGTTCGGCGATCCGAACCTGCATGGTGACGAAGTGTTCTACCAGACGGTCGGCGTGGCGATGCATCAGGGTGCCCTGCCTTATGTCGATGTCTGGGATCGCAAGCCCTTCGGCCTGTTTGCACTGTCCTGGCTGATTGCAGGCGTTTCATACGACATGCTGGCGTATCAGATCGCCGCGACGCTGTTCGCCGTCGGCACGGCCTGGGCGATTGCGGCAATGGCGCGCAGCTGGGCACGGCTGCAGGGTGGGTTGCTCGCCGGCATCGCCTATCTGCTGTGGCTGGCGCCGCTGCAGGGCTTCGGCGGGCAGAGTCCGGTCTTCTACAACCTGTTCATCGCGGTGGCCGCGCTGCTCGTCTTCCGCGCGCTTCCGGCGCTGCGCGAGGGGCGCAGCCCCGCGACCATACCGCTGGCCATGCTGATTGCCGGCGCGGGTATCACCCTGAAAACCACGGCTTTTTTCGAAGCCGCCTTCCTTGGGCTCTATTGCGCAGTGGTCCTCTGGAAATCGGGGGCCGGCTCCGGCCGAACGCTGCGCAGCGCCGCGCTGTGGGCCGTGATCGGCGCGGCCCCTTCCCTTGCCATCGCCGCAGGCTATTGGGCGATCGGCCATTGGGCCGAATACTGGCATGCGATGGTGGCGGCGAATCTCGACAAGCCGCCGCATTGGCCGACCTCGCTCGCCCGACTCGAGTACATGGCCCTCGCCCTCGCCCCGATCGCGCCGTTCGCGCTGCTGGGCCTCGTCTGGCAGGAGACGGGCAGCCGGCGCTTCGTGATCGCCTGGCTGGCCGCTGCCGTGCTCGGGCTTGTCGCCGTGCCCAATTTCTACCTGCATTACGGCCTGCCGCTACTGGTGCCGCTGTGCCTGGCTGCCGGCAGCTTCCTGGCGCGCGGCGTGATCGGGTTCGGAGCGATCGCCGCGCTGGCGATTCTGTCGTTCGCGATCAGCCCGCCTTTCCGGTTCGAGCACACACGGGAATCGCGGCAGGCCATCGACACACTGGAGCAGGCCGTGCGCGAGCACATCGGCGACGGCCAGCTCCTGCTCTACGACGCCCCGCCGCAGCTTTACGTGCGCACCGGCCAGCCCTTGATCACCCCGCTGGTCTTTCCGACGCACCTCTCGCATCTGATCGAAAAAGACGTCAGCCACCTTTCGACGCTGGGCGAGACCGAACGGGTGCTGGCCCTGAAGCCCGGCGCAGTAGTGATGGCCGTGCCGCCCCGCAACGGCCCGGTGAACGAGGAAACCCACCAGCTGGTGCTGGCCTATGTCGGCGGGAACTGCAGACTGATCAAAATCGTGCCCACACTGGAGCGCCAGCGCACCGACATGATCGCAGTGTGGGGGGATTGCGCAAGGTAGCGACGGCAAAGAAAAAGCCCCAGCACAAGGCCGGGGCTCTCCTCCTGCGATATTTCGCTTGAACTGAAAACTGCTCAGTCGACCACGGCCACCATATGCGGCAGCTTGGCGATGGCGCCGCGCACTTCGGGCGTATCCTCGACTTCGACGACCTTGTGCATTTTGCCAAGGCCCAGGCCGACCAGGATTTGCTTCTGCTTTTCCGGCCGGCGGATCGGCGAGCCGATCTGTTTGATCTTGATAGTCTTCTTCGCGGACTGGCCCATGCGCCTTACTCCGTAATCGCTTCGGCCTCGGCTTCCGCCTCGGCTTCGTTGGCGCCGCCGCGGCCAAGCAGGTCGGCGACTTTCTTGCCGCGACGCTGCGCCACCGACTTGGGCGAGGTCTGATTGGTCAGCGCATCGAACGTGGCGCGGACCATGTTGTAGGGATTGGACGTGCCGACCGACTTGGTCACGACGTCGGCAACGCCGAGGCTTTCGAACACGGCACGCATCGGGCCACCGGCGATGATACCCGTACCGGCCGGCGCCGTGCGGACATTGACCTTGCCGGCACCGAAGCGGCCCCTGCCGTCGTGATGCAGCGTGCGGCCTTCCTTGAGCGGCACCCGGATCATCTTCTTCTTGGCCGATGCGGTCGCCTTGGTGATGGCTTCCGGAACCTCGCGGGCCTTGCCATGGCCGAACCCGACGCGGCCCTTGCCGTCACCGACCACGACCAGCGCAGCGAAACCGAAGCGCTTGCCGCCCT
>JAGREL010000025.1 GCA_020446575.1 Novosphingobium sp.
ACCGCCCCCAATGCCTTTCATCCGGAGATGGCCATCGCCGCGCTGGAAGCCGGCAAGCATCTCTATTGCGAATGGCCGCTGGGCCGCGATCTCGCCGAGGCGCGCGAAATGGCCGACGCCGCCGCGCAGGCCGGAGTCCATGCCGCGGTCGGGCTGCAAGGAGCGAATGCGATCGCCGTGCGCCACGCCGCCCGGCTTGTGCGCGAGGGAGCCATCGGCCAGCCGCTCAATCTGCGCGTGGTTTCGTCGACGGCGGGCTGGGGCGCGGTCGCCCCGCCCTTCTACGCCTATCTGCAGGACAAGCGGAACGGCGCGACCTTGGCGACGATCGCCGGCGGTCATACGCTGGCTGCTGTGGAAGCGGTCGTCGGCGCCTATGACGAGGTCGGCGCGCGCAACACGATCCAGCGCAGGACCGTCGAGATAGCCGGCACCGGAGAGCAGGTCGAACGCACTTGCCCCGACCACATGATGATCCTCGGCAGACACGAGAGCGGCTGCGTGTCCAGCGTCGAGATCGTCGGCGGCGAGGCTGCGCCTCTGCGCTTCGAGCTGCGCGGCAGCGAGGGCACGCTGACAATCGACGGCCACCATCCCGGCGGCTACCAATGCGGCGCGCTGACGGTGTCGACGTCCAGCCCGTCCGATCCCCAGCCCGCGCCGGCCGTTCCGGGACTGGCAGGTGCCGCCGTCAATGTCGGCCAGCTCTGGGCCGGGCTGGAAAGCGACATCCGCACGGGCAGCCGGACGGTGCCCGATTTCGAATGTGCCGTGCGCCTGACGCGGCTGCTCGATATGATCGACGCTGCATCGCAAGACGGTCGCACGCTGCCTGTCGAACATCTCTGACCCGTCGCCGGACCGCGAGAGGACAAAGCATGGAATGGATCATGAAGACCGACCCAAGCGGCTGGCAGACCCGCTGGTGCGAGGAACTTGCGCAGCGCTGGCGCGAAGAGGGCCACTGGGCCGGCACCACGCTGACGGATACCGCCCGCGCCTCGGTCGCACGCGAGCCGGGCCGTGTCCTGCTGATCGAAGGCGACCGGCGCCTCACGCAAGGCGAGGCCTGGGACCAGGCGCTGCGGCTTGCCGGTTTCTTCCTGTCGCGCGGGCTGAAGCCGGGCGACGTGATCTCCTTCCAGCTGCCGAACTGGTCGGAAGCCTCCGTCATCGCGCTCGCCGCGCGCATGACCGGGCTGGTCATCAACCCGGTCCCGCCGATCTACCGCGAATCCGAACTCGCCTATATCCTTGCCGATTGCGGGGCGAAGCTGATCTTCGTGCCCGGCACGTTCCGCAAGCACGACCACGCGGCAATGATGGCGGGGCTGCGCGACCAGCTCCCCGCGCTGAATGACGTGATCACCGTGCGCGCCGATAGCGAGCTTGCCTGGGACGACGTACTTTCCCACCAACCGGCGAGCGAGGCCGAGCTTCCCGAAGTCGATCCGGCCGCGGTGATGATCGCGATGTACACCTCCGGCACCACCGGCAAGCCCAAGGGCGTGCTGCACATTCACCACAGCTACGACCACCGCGTCCGCGCCATGGCCGAGGCGTGGCGGATCGGGCCGGACGACGTGGTCTTCATGCCGTCGCCCGTCACTCATATCACCGGCGCGCTCTGGGCCTTCGACATGCCCTGGGTCACCGGCTGCGCGAGCGTACTGATGGACATCTGGGCCGCCGATGACGGCATTCGCTGCATCGAGCGGAACGGTTGCACCGTCAGCGGCGGGGCAACTCCCTTCCTGCAACAGCTGCTCGACCTCGCGGCAGACCGGCCCGCAGCCGTCTCCAGCCTGCGGCTGTTCTTCTGCGGCGGCACCACGGTTTCGCCCGACCTCATCCGCACGGTGAGCGACACGTTCCCCAACGGGCTGTTCTTCCGCTGCTACGGATCGACCGAAATGGTGACCGCGACGCTCGGCATCCAGGAGCGTTCGCAGGCGGAATACGGCGCGGAAACCGACGGCGAAATCGTCTATCCGGTGGAGATGAGGATCGTCGATCCGGCGGGCGACGCCGAACTCCCGGAAGGAGAGGAAGGGGAGATCATCGCCCGGGGCCCCGGCCTGTTCGTCGGCTATCTCCACCCGGAAGACAACGAAGGCAATTTCGACGCCGAGGGCTTCTTCCGGATGGGCGACCTCGGGCGGATCGTCGACGGCAAATACCTCGTCATCACCGGCCGCAAGAAGGACATCATCATTCGCTCGGGCGAGAACATCAGCCCCAAGGAAGTGGAAGACCTGCTGTTCAACCACCCCGCTATTGCCGAAGTGGCGATCGTCGCCATGCCCAGTGCCACCACCGGCGAGAAAGGCTGCGCCTTCATCATCCCGCGCGAGGGCCGGACGATCGACCTGCTCGAGATCCAGCGCTTCCTGGGCGAGGCCGGCCTTGCGAAGCAGAAATTTCCCGAGCACGTCGTGCTGACCGACGATCTGCCGCGCGTGCCCTCGGGCAAGGTCAGGAAAGACGTGCTGCGCACCCGCGCGCAGGAAATCGCCGAAGAGATGGCGGGTTAATACCTCACCCGGTCGATCTGGAAAAAGAGCGCACGAAATCCTCCGCTGGCGAGTGCGGAATTACGCCGATGGGAAAGGTTGGCGGACGGGGTCGGCCGGCGCTTGAGGGTTGCCCGGGCCATACGGGCGTGGCTTGGCGTGTCCTTAGTCTGCGAACGGCGGGCGAGCGGCACGTCCTGGTCTCGCCTGCACGGCCCTGCGGTGCGATGGCGCTGGCGGGGCGGGCTCGCGCTCTTGCCGCCTTGCGTCGGGGCATACCCCGAGGTTCCGGGTCGGAAAAACCGGCTCTTCCACGCATCCATGATGGCGCCGGCCGCGCTGCGGGGGAGCTGGAGCGAAGCGCTTTCACGCCCCCGCCCCGTCGCTGCGCCAGCCTGGTGCTGACGGCGCGGGCGTATAACCGATATGGTTAGTTGTGTCAAGGAAAATCCGCCGATAGGGTTTCCGCATGACATTCTGTTTCGCCTCCAGTGGTCAGGCCGCTGTCGGCTCGGACCGGGGAAGACCGATATTGGCCCTGCCGCGTGATCCGACCGATTGTTAAGTTGGATACGACCTTTCGTGATCAGTCATTGTCATCGAGTTTTCACTCCCGTTAAGTAGGTGAACTTGTGCAAGAAAAGGAAGATCGCATGCTCAATTACGCGACGGTAGGTTCCAACAGGCTCGAGGATGCCAAGCACTTCTATGACGAGTTGCTCGGCATGATCGGGATGACTCCCATGATTGAGCACGCCACCGGAGGCCGCATCTACAGCTCTCCCGATGGCCGATTGTTCGGCATGCTCGGTCCCTTCGACGGACGTCCCGCAACCCCGGGCAATGGCTCGATGTTCGGATTCATGCTCGACAGCCGCGAAACGGTGCGGGCCTTCCATGCCAAGGCCCTTGAACTCGGCGGCACATGCGAGGGCGAACCGGGGCTGCGCGGCCCCGAGGAAGCCGGCAATTTTGCCGCCTATTTTCGCGACCTCGACGGGAACAAGCTCTGCGCGATAAGCTTCGGGGCCGGATGAACAATCCTGCCGGTCCGATCACTCCGGATCAGCCCGATCGAGCAGCAAAGTGACGGGGATGCCCTAGCCAGCCTGCTGCGCGGCCGCCATGCGCATCTTCATGCCCGCCGTGCCGCCGCCGTCGACCAGCAGGTCGGTGCCGGAGATGAAGCTTGCCTCGTCGCTGGCGAGGAACCGTGCGGCAAGGGCGATATCCATTGCCGTGCCGCCCCGCCCCACCGGCGTGGCATCGAGCAACTGGGTTGCGCCTTGCGTGTTCGCTATCTCCGACTTGCCCATCGGCGTGAGGATCATGCCCGGCGAGATGCTGGTTATGCGGCAGCCCTTCGGCCCCCATTCCTGCGCACGGCTCTGCACCAGAGTGTGGATCGCGCGCTTGCTCAGCGTGTAGCTGATGCCGCCCATGCCGCCGGGAGATTCGGCGCCGCCCATGCCCTTGATGATCTGCTCGACCATTTCGAGGAAGCCGGGCTGGAGGGGATCGGCGAGTACCGCGTCGACCTCGGCCAACGGCGGCATCATGTGCCCGGCGGACGAAGCGATCAGGACGGCGACGCTGCCGGGAACGAGCGAAGGCTCAAGGGCCCTGAGCAGCTTTTCGGTCGCGACCAGATTGACCTGCATGATCGCGCGCCAGTCCGCCAGCGAAGGGGATAGGCCGGCGGTGTGAACGAGCGCGAAGGGCTTCCCGTCGGAAACGTCGCCGACCAGGCTGGAAAGCAGCTGGTCGTCGGACATGTCGCCTGCGCGGGCAACCACATTGTAGCCGTCGGCGCGAAGCTCCTCGGCGAATGTCTCAAGCGCGGGCGCGACGACATCCGTCAGCACGAGATCGTCGGTCGCACCGAACAGCCGGGCGCAGGCGCGCCCCATGCCTCCGGCGGCGCCGGTGATGAGGACCTTGCGTCGCGGCAACAGCGTCATGGTTCAGGCTCCTTCCCGATCTCTTGTAGTGCCGACAGGCCCTATCCCGAACCTACCGCCAGGAAAAGCCGCCATCGACGGGCAATTCTATGCCCGTGGTGAAGCCCGACTCTTCCGTCGAGAAGAACAGGGCGGCGCGCGCCACATCCTCGACCTGCCCGAGGCGTTTGAGCGCCACCCGGTCGGCCGCCCTCTGCGCATGCTCGGGATTGTCCTGAATGTAATGCGTCATCGGCGTGACGATCACGCCCGGGCAGATGCTGTTGGCGCGGATCTTCGGCCCGAGATCGAACGCAAGGCACTTGGTGAACATCGCGAGCCCTGCCTTGCTGGCGGAATATCCCGCGGTTCCGGCCATCGGCATCAGCGCGCTGACCGAGGCGATGTTGACGATTGTCGCCATCTCCTCGCGGCGCAGGAACGGCAGGGCCGCCTTCACGACATTGAAAGGCCCGGTCAGATTGACCGCCAGCATCCGGTCCCAGCTTTCCGGCTCGAGATCGTCGAACTGGACGATGTCGAGGATGCCGGCCGCATTGACCACTCCGTCGAGCCCGCCAAGCGCCGTTCCGGCTTCGGCAACGACTTTGCCTATCGCCGGCCGGTCGACCACGTCGCAGACATGCACGGCCATGCCCGATCCGCCGGCGGTCTCCCGCAGACCGTCCTCGTCACGGTCAAGCAGGGCAAGCTGCGCGCCCTCACCCGCGAACAGCCGCGCGATCTCCCGCCCCATCCCGCTTGCCGCGCCGGTAATCAGTATCCGGCGTCCGTCGAGCTTGCCTGCCAAAAGCTCCCCTCTCATTCGATCGCGGAATCTCACCTCCCGCGACACTCATCTTGCTGCGAGCACGTTCCGCATGCAATGATCGTCACATCAAGACGGCGAACGATGCGTGCGTCCGGCTCATCCGGTTCCGTCGTCGAACTGCCCGGAGAGGAAGCGAAATGGCGAAATACGTGATGGTCGTGCCCACCGCACCGACGCGGGGCCAGGATGACGACTACAACGCGTGGTATGACAATGTTCATGTCGGCGAGGTGTGCTCGATCCCCGGAATCAATTCCTGCCGCCGCTTCGAAGCCGCGCCGGACTCCTCTCCCAACGATCCGCCTTCGCCCTATCTCGCCATCTACGAGATCGAAACGGACGACGTCGACAGCGTCGTCGCCGAGCTGTCGCGGCAGGCCGGCGCCGGCGAAATGAACATGTCGCCCGCGCTCGATCTGGAGCAGGCGCGCATGTGGGTCTACCGCCAGCGCTGAGAGCCATCCCCTCTCTCGACAACAATGTGATAATGACGCATGTGCGTTGCATTGGGAAGGGAAGACGGGCGAAATGGCAGTTCCGGCAGAACGAACTCCGGTCATCGTCGGCGTCGGTGAGGTCAACGACCGGCCGGCGGATGACGAGCAGGGCCTCGATTCCGCCGAGCTGATGATCGCGGCGCTGGAGGCGGCCGACGAGGATGCCGGCGGCAACTGGATTGCCCGCTGTGACGCGCTGCTGGTGATCCCGCAGCTTTCCTTCGAAATAGATGTGCCTGAAGCCCTTGCCGGTCAGACCGGTATTGCCCTCGAGGCGATCAGCGAAGCTCCGATCGCGTCCGGCGACACGCCGGTGCGGCTGCTCAACGATGCCGCCAACGCCATCGCGAGCGGCGAGGCCACGGTCTGCGCGATCTCCGGCGGGGAAGCGTTGCGCACGGCGATGCGCCGGGGCAGCGACGGCCCGATCTTCAAGGGATCGCTCGCGACCGCTTCCGGACTGCGCCGCAAGTACGGCCTGATCAATCCGGGCGAGATCTATCCCTTCTACGAGAATGCGCTGCGCCCCGCGCTCGGCCAGACTCTGGAGGAAGGCCAGGCGGAATCGGCGCTGATCTGGTCTAAGATGTCTCAAGTCGCCGAAGGCTCGGAAGGCGCCTGGCTGCGCAAGCCGAAGAGCCCGGAAGAGATCGCAACTCCGTCAGCGTCAAACCGGCCAATCGCCTTTCCCTACACAAAGCTGATGGTCGCCAATTCTTCGGTCAACCAGGGCGCCGCCGTGATCGTCACCAGTCTCGCCAGGGCGCGCGAGGCCGGGGTGCCCGAGGACCGGCTGATCCATGTCGGCGCGGGCGCGGCGGCGCATGAATCGGACGAACCCCTCACCCGCGCCGAATGGACGAGCACGCCATCCATGCCGGTATCGATCGAAAAGGCGTTGGACCTGAACGGCGTGAGCGCGGCGCAGCTGGATTATGCCGAGCTCTATTCCTGCTTTCCCTGCGTGCCGAAGATGGCGCGCCGCATTCTCGGCTGGCCCGCTAACCGCCCCGTCACCGTGCATGGCGGCCTGACGTTCGGCGGCGGGCCGATCGGCAATTACATGACGCACGCCATCGCCGCGATGGTCCGCGCACTACGCAGGCAGGGACGCACCGGCCTGCTGTTCGCGAACGGCGGGCATTGCTCGCACAACCACAGCATGGTGCTGACCCGCGATCCGCCGGAAAAAGCCCTGTTTCCGCAGGACTATCACTATCAGGAGCTGGCCGACGCCCAGCGCGGAACCATCCCGCCGCTGACCGACGAATACGAAGGCCCGGCGCCGGTCGAGACCTACACCGTCATCTACAACCGCAGCGGCGAGCCTTCCTATGGCGTGGTCCTGTCCCGCGCGCCGACCGGCGAACGCATCGTCGCGCGGGTCGAGCCCGACGACGAGCGCTCGATCGCCTTCCTGACCGACGGCAGGGCCGAGCCGGTCGGCCAAATCGGTACGAACCGGCGCGTGGGCGATATGCTGGTGTGGAACGTTGACTAGCGGCTGTGCAGGCGAGGCCGGATCATTTCCGTTCGTGCTGAGGAGCGAGGCCGGATGGCCGAGCGTCTCGACGCATGGGCATGCTTCGAGACGGGTCTTCGATGCTTCGACAAGCTCAGCACTCTGACCCTCTTCAGCACGAACGGTTCCATCTAATCCGAACAGACTCTTGGGCAGCGGGGAAACGACAATGACGCAAACAGCAAGCGACGTGCCGGTGATCGCGGAAACCAGCGACGGCGTGATGACGATCACGCTCAACCGCCCCGAGCGCGGCAACGGCTGGACCGGCGCGATGAGCCGGAGCTATCTGGCCCTGCTCGACGAGGCGGCCCGCTCGCCAGATGTGCGCGCCATCATCCTCACCGGGGCAGGCAAGGCCTTCTGCGTCGGCGGGGACAGCGAGATCCTCGGCGGCATCGCCGGCAGCGGGGAAATCCCGAAGCAGGATCCCTCGCAGCCGGCGGCGCCGTCAGACCACCTCTACGCCATCCGCGTCGGCAAGCCGATCATCGCCGCGATCAACGGTGCCTGCTTCGGCATCGGCATGCAGCAGGCGCTGTGCTGCGACATCCGCTTCGCCTCGGACGAGGCGAAATTCGCCACCGCCTTCGCCCGGCGGGGCCTGGCCGCGGAAATGGGAATGAGCTGGCTGCTGACCCGCCTCGTCGGCACGGGCCACGCCATGGACCTGCTGCTTTCCGCGCGCCTCGTCCGCGCGCCCGAGGCCGAGCGCATGGGGCTGGTCAACCGGGTCGTGCCGCACGCCGACCTCATGAACGAGGCCCGCGCCTATGCCCTCGAACTGGCCGAAAAATGCGCGCCCAGCGCCATGCGCACGATCAAGGCACAGGCATGGCGCGACCTGATGAGCGACCTGTTCTCGGCCTATGACCGCGCCGGAGTCCTGATGAACGCAACCTTCGTGGGCGAGGACTTCAAGGAAGGCCTCGCCAGCTGGCAGGAAAACCGGGCGCCATCCTTCCCGCCCCTCCCCGAGGAACTCGCGCTGATCGACCTGGAGAAGTGAGGAACGCGCCTGGCGGAGTATCCAGATCACTGCATGTCGCGATAATGCTCTCAGATATTTGATTGTTGTTCAATCTGGCGCTAACTTGATCTTATGATGCGCAAAGGCGCACAACACTGCTGGGTGTAGGAGGAAGGCTGTGGCAACTGTCCACGAGCCAGAGGCTGTTACTGATACAGCCGAGGAAAGTATGTTTCCTTGGTTCGGCTCAAGCGTTCTGAATGACGATCTTCTGCCAAGCACTGCCTGGAAGTTGCTGTTCGAGCTTTATGCCAGAGAAGCCAACGGGCAAGACACTGAATTGTGTCACCTGTTATCGACCCCCCAGGTTCCGGCCCAGATTGCTCGCCAATATGTTGACCACATGATCGACATGGATTTCATCAAGCTACCGCCCGGTCCGGGACGGCGGTTTCGGCGGGTAACGCTTTCGCCTGAGGGATTTGCAGCGCTAAAAGCGAAGATGCTCTCGATGCCCGGCTAGGCTTTGGAACGGACTGTTCGCTTTCCACGCCTTAGCAGAGATACAATACCGAAACGCTGCCCAGCCGACCGCCGTATCACGGCGATCTCCAAGTCTGTGAACGATCCATCCCCGGAGGCAAAGCCGTCCTACGCCGCGACGCTTGTCGACTCCGGTTCGTCGTCGAACTGGAAATAGCGGTCGTACTGCTTGCGGTAGGCGAGGATCGGACCGTCGCCCTTGACCAGCAGCGGGCGTTCCTCGCACTTCTTGTTGTTCCAGATCGGAATGTCCTGGTTGATCTGCTTCACGAGGTCGCGCATCCGCGCCTGCGTCACCCGCAGCTTGCCATCGCTGAGGCCGGGGATGTGATAAAGCTGCCAGCGCACGTGGGTCTGCTCCGAAGTGATCGGCGTCACCTGCTGGTTCATGACGACATGCGTCACGTCGATGAATTCGGAAATCGACTGGCCGGGCCCGGTCGCGGTGACGTCTATCTTGCCCGTCATCAGGCCCTTGGGCGTGTTCATTTCCGCCGTTACCGTATTGCGGCGAGTCCAGCCCTCGATCTTGAATTCGCTTTCCGGCGGGCCGGGCACGCCGTGGACTGCATTGAAATGCATGTAATCCTGCCCGTTCTCCGGGATCTCGCGGCAGTGGATGTTGACGATCCACTCGTAGTTTCCGGCCAGCACCCAGTCGCCGTCCGGACATTCGGGAATGCGGGCCACTTCCCATTTGGGCGCCGCCTTCTTCGGATGGTGCCAGACGAAGATCAGCCCGTCGGCCTCGACAACGGGCCATGTCGGCAGGCACGATCGCTTCATGCTGGCGGAAATGGCATCGGTGTAGGGGATCTTGGTCACGCCGCCTTCGCCGTTGAAACGCCAGTGGTGATAGGGACAGCGCAGGTCGTTGCCGG
>JAGREL010000255.1 GCA_020446575.1 Novosphingobium sp.
CGGGCTTCACCGCCCGAAAGCTCCATCAGCGCTACGGGAACCTTTCCCGATCGCGCCCAGTAAAGCCCGTCGTGTTGGGGCAGCCCGGTCAGAACCCGGCCCTGACGGGCCGCCCTTGCCTGCTCCGGGCCAAGGTCGAGAGCCGGGATGTCGTCCAGCCCTGCCTCCAGCGGCAAGATCACGTTCATTAGCGGCGCGCCCTTAGCGATTTCGTTCAATTTGTCCAGCGAAATCGCCTGATCGAGGGAGAATGGCCCCGCTTTCAACCGTCGCAACATCGTCACATGACCGACAGTTCCGAGCGAGTGCGCAATGTCGCGGGCAAGGCTGCGGATATAGGTGCCCTTGGAGACATGGGCCATCAAGGTGACTTCCTCCGCCACTTCCAGCGGCGGCGCAGGGTCATAAGGGTCCGGCCTGCCCGCGCTTTCCGCGAAGCTCGACTGTACCGGCTGGCCGGCAGCGAGAATGCCGGAAGCGGGCTCTAGCGAATAGACGGTCACCGCCCTTGTCTTGAGTTCCACTTCCTCGCCGGCCCGCGCCCGGTCATAGGCGCGCTTGCCCTCGACTTTCAGCGCCGAATAGGCCGGCGGGACCTGTTCGATCTCGCCGGTGAATTCGGGCAGCACGGCGGCGATGACGGCCAGCGGAGGGAAATGTGCGCTCCTTGCGGTCACCTGCCCCTCGGCGTCCAGCGTGTCGGTTTCCTCCCCGAAACGGATCGTGAAGGCATAGGTCTTGCTCGCATCGAGCATGCGCCCGCACAGCTTGGTCGCCTCGCCGATCGCGATCGGCAGCACCCCGCTCGCCAGCGGGTCGAGCGTACCGCCATGGCCGACCTTGACCTTGCCGTATCCGGCTTCGCGCAAGTTGCGCTTGACCGCCGCGACCGCCTGGGTCGAGCCGAGACCTGTCGGCTTGTCGAGTATGATCCAGCCGTGGGGCGCAGGCAGCATGAGAGCGCCATAGCGCCCCCAGTTGCATCTGTCAGGCGCTCAGGACTTGTGGTGTCCCTTGGCCGGCGGCCCGTCGACCTTCTCGAAGCTCTTGAAGGCGTAACGCTGGCCGTGGACGTAAACGGCGCCCCACTTGTCCAGCGTACCGCCCGGCCGTGCATCGATGCCGATGAATTCGACATAGGGCAGGTCGTAGGCCGGAGCGAACAGTTCGGCGCGGTACCAGCGGCGGTGGCCGTCCTGGAAATAGACGGCCTGGTCGCCGGAAGCGCGCCAGTCCCATATTCCGCCGTGATCGGCGAAGGGTATCGACGCCTCCTGCCGCGGTTGGCTTTCAGTCGCGGCGACAGGCGAGGAGACCATTGCGATCGCTGCTAGCGGGAGAAGCAATGCTGAGTACTTCATGGCTGGCTTCCTTTCCGAACGAAGCCCCCTTCCCTGCTCCATAGCTTGTGTGCGGCGCAGATTGCTTCAAGCGCCTGCGACACAAAGATACAATTCATTCGCCCGCATCACCCGGCCGAATCCGGCCAGGCCAACGCCCGGGCGTGGTCGCGGATCGCCTCTGGCCAGAGCATCGAGTAGGCTTCGAACTTCGCGCGCTGGCCCGCGTAAAGCGCACGGATTGCTTCTTCGTAGCCGGGACGGTCGCCCGCCATCACCGTAAGGAAACGGTAGGCGGCATCGCGGCACTCACGCTCTGTGCGTCCGCGCCGCATTCCGGCCTCCACCAGCTTTCGCAGCGTCACCGACGCCCCGCCGGGCTGGTTGGCGAGCCATTCCCAGTGCCGGGGCAGCAATGTTACCTCGCGGGCTTCCACGCCGAGCGAGGGCCGCCCCCGGGGACGGGGCGGGGGCGCCGCTCCGGTCAGGTCGAGATCGATCTGGGCCCCGGTCTCATCGTCGAATGCGAGCAGGTCAGAACTGCGGGTCAGCGGCTCGAGCCCGCGCAGCGCGCCGGCGAATTCCTCGGGCGAACCGCGCGCAATCACTTCATCGCGGTAGAAAACGGTCACGGACATCGGCAGGCTCCTTCGCCTCCCGATTATTTTACCCGGGTAAATTAATCAATAGACCCGGGTAAAATTAAGTGCCGGCTACAACTATCGCAAGCTGCAGGAAGAGCCCGCGCAGCCACGCGACCGGCGGCAGCACGACATTTTCGATGATACCGAGCCCCGGCACCAGCCACGACAGTATGATCAGACCGAACAGGAACAGCATGCCAGCCGGACGAAGCCTTGCGTAGGACCGTGCCAGATCGCGCGGCAGCAACCCTTCCACGATGTGCGAACCATCGAACGGCGGAATTGGCAACAGGTTGAAGAAGGCAAGAAAGATATTGATGGAAATGAACATGAAGAGGCCGAAGCCGAGCAAGGTCGTCGGCTGCATGATCCGCGCCTGCTCCGGAAAGAAGGTGCCGAGCAGCACCGCGCCGACCGCCGCCAGCACGAAATTGGTCCCCGGCCCGGCGGCGGCCACCGCCATCATGCCGTAACGCGGATTGTTGAGCCGGTACTTGTTGACCGGGACCGGTTTCGCCCAGCCGAAAATCGGCCCCTTGGCGAGCGCCATGATCCCCGGAATGATGATCGTGCCCATCGGAT
>JAGREL010000256.1 GCA_020446575.1 Novosphingobium sp.
TCGGCGCCAGCGAGAAAGGCGCCGAGGCTACCCGCTCCCACACCGCCGCCCTTGCCGGAGACGCGGCCGCCTATGACGCCGCCTTCGCCCGCGCAGGCGTTGCCCGGGCAGGCGAGCTTTCCGGACTGGCCGACCTTGCCTATCTGCACACGCTGGGCGGGAAGATCGGCGGCTCCAGCTGCGCGATCCTGAGCATTTCGGGCGCGGCCGGCGCGATCCTCGCCGACGCGCTGGCGCTGAACGGCGCGGAGGTTCCCACCCTTCCCGACGATGTCCAGCAAGGGCTGGCCGCGCAAATCCCCGGGCATTCGATGGTTTCCAATCCGATCGACATGACCGGCAACATCGTCAACGACAACGACTTCCTCACCGAATGCATCCGTCTGGCGCTGAGCCCCGACGAAATCGACGCGCTGCTGCTCTATATGCCCGGCCAGTTCCTCACCAACGCGCAGGAACAGGTGGAACAGGCCGCCGCCAGGAGCGGCAAGGCGATCATCATCATCGATACCTTCGCAACCGCCGATCGCGAGAGGCTGGCCACGCACGGCATCGGCTGCTTCGAGGATTTCGACCGCGCCGCGCGGGCGATCAGCGCCTACGGCAAGTGGAAGAGGGCGTTCCCCCATCAAATCGGCGATCGTCATTCCCGCGAAAGCGGGAGCCCAGCTCCAGAGCTTGCGGCAGGCAGCACGGCCGGGGGAATGGATCCCCGCTTGCGCGGTGATGACGAAGGTATGGGCACTGGGTTGAAGTGGCCGGAGTTTCCCGCCGGACGCACCGCCCTGTCCGAAACCGAAGGCAAGGAGGCGCTTGCCGCCTTCGGCGTGCCGGTTGTGCAGGATGCGCTGGTCCAGGATCGTGACGACTTGCGCGAGGCCGCCGAATACGTCGGCTATCCGCTGGTCGCCAAGCTCGTCAGCCCGGACGTGGCGCACAAGACCGAACATGGCCTCATCCGCCTCAACCTCTCGAATGCCGACGCCGTGACCGAAGCCTTCGACGAGATGATGGAGAAGGCCCAGTCGATGCCCGGCGTGAGAATCGAGGGCGTAACGCTGGAGCCCATGCTTTCCGGCGGCGTCGAGATCCTTGCCGGCGTCACGCGCGATCCCGTGTTCGGCTGGATGCTCACCGTGGGCCTCGGCGGCGTGTGGACCGAGCTGATGAAGGACGCCTGCCACTCGCTGCTGCCGGTCGACGCCGGCGGTGCGGAGGCAATGCTGCGTGGCCTCAAGGGCTTCAAGCTGCTCGACGGCTATCGCGGCGCGCCCAGGGCAGATGTGAAGGCGGCGGCCACGGCGATTGCCGCCCTGTGCGACGCGGTGCTTGCCGGCGGCGACCGTCTGCGCGAGGTTGAGGTCAACCCATTGCTGGTTCTGCCCGAAGGACGCGGCGCGGTCGCTGTCGATGCGCTCGTCCTGCTGGATGCGGAGACCGAGAAAGCGGAGGAAATGGCATGAGCGACGATCTCGTCGAGCCGCAAAAGCCCGATATCATCTACGAAACCGACGAACCGGTCCTGTACGAAGTGAAGGACGCGGTCGCCTGGATCACGATGAACCGGCCCAAGTTCAACAATGCCCAGAACGGTCAGATGACCTATGCGCTGGACGACGCCTTCAACCGCGCGGTGCAGGATGACGCGGTTCGCTGCATCGTGCTGGCAGGCGAAGGCAAGCACTTCTCCGCCGGTCACGACATCGGCACGCCGGGGCGCGACGTCCACAAGGACTTCGAAAACCGGCTGATGATCCCCGGCCACACCAACAAGCCGGCGGCCGAATTGCTCTACACCCGCGAGCAGGAGCAATACCTCGGCATGTGCAAGCGCTGGCGCGAGGCGCCCAAGCCGACCATCGCCATGGTTCAGGGCGCGTGCATCGCCGGCGGGCTGATGCTGGCCTGGACCTGCGACCTCATCGTCGCCTCCGAAGACGCCTTTTTCCAGGATCCCGTGAACCCGCTGATGGGCATTCCGGGCGTCGAATATTTCGCCCACGCCTATGAACTGCCCACCCGCGTCGCCAAGGAATTCCTGCTGCTGGGCGAGCGCATGCCCGCCGCCCGCGCCTATCAGTACGGCATGGTCAACAAGATCGTCCCGCGCGAGGAACTGCGCGAGGCCGTCGCTGCCTGGGCCGAGAAACTCGCCGGACAGCCCCGGCTCGGCAACTGGCTCACCAAACAGGCGGTGAACCATGTCGAGGAACTTCAGGGCAAGTCGCAGGCGATGACCGCCGTGTTCCACATGCACCACTTCGCCCACGCCCAGAACGACCTCGTCTCCGGCGATTCGATCGGCGGGGTCAGCGGCAAGTCGGCGGCGGCGGCGAACAAGAAACAGGCCGGCGGGTGAAACTCGAATATACCGAAGACCAGCGCGCCTTTCGCAGGGAAGTGCGCGAATGGATGGACGCCAACGTCCCGCAAGGCCCCCTGCCCTCCTTCGACCTCACCCGCGAGGGTTTCGAGGCGCACCGCGACTGGGAGCGCAAGCTCAATGAGGGGTGCTGGGGCATGGTCACATGGCCCGAGGAATACGGCGGGCGCGGGCTCGACCTGATCCGCTGGCTGATCTTCGAGGAAGAATATTACCGCGCCAACGCGCCAACGCGGGTCAACCAGAACGGCATCTTCCTGCTCGGCCCGACGATGATGGAATTCGGCACCGACGAACAGAAGGCCCGATTCCTGCCGCGCATGGCCGCGGGAGACGACATCTGGGCGCAGGCCTGGTCGGAACCGGGCGCGGGCAGCGACCTTGCCGGGGTGCGTTCCACCTGCGCCCGCGATGGCGACCACTACGTCCTCAACGGCCAGAAGATCTGGTCCAGCCGCGCCGTCTTCGCCGACTGGGCGTTCGGCCTGTTCCGCGAACCGGGCAGCGAGCGCCATCAGGGCATGAGCCTGATCCTGTTCCCGCTCGAGGCCGAAGGCGTGACGCGCCGACCGATCGCAAGGCTCGACGGCGAACTGGTGTTCGCCGAAATCTTCCTCGACAACGTCCGCGTGCCGGCGTCCGACCGGCTGGGCGGCGAAGGCGAAGGCTGGAAGGTCTGCATGGCGACCGCCGGCTTCGAGCGCGGACTGATGCTGCGTTCGCCCGCGCGTTACCAGGAAGCGGCAAAGAAGCTGATCGCCCTGTACGAGCGCCACAGGAACGAACTGCCGGCCTCGACGGCCGAGCGCGTCGCGCGCTGCTGGATGGACGCGGAGGCCTATGCGCTGGCGCTCTACGCCATGTGCTCGCGGCTCGAAGCAGGGGGAACGATCGGCCCCGAATCCTCGACCAACAAGATCTTCTGGTCGGAACTCGACATCGAACTGCACCAGGCAGCGCTCGACATTCTCGGCCCCCGCGCCGAGCTGATGGGCACCGCGCCGGATGCCGGCGATATCGGCGGCTGGCTCGACGGCTACATCTTCTCGCTCGCCGGGCCGATCTATGCAGGCTCGAACGAGATCCAGCGCAACATCATCGCCGAGCGCATGCTCGGCCTGCCGAGGAAATAGCGCGATGCAGTTCGCTTTCACCGAAGAGCAGCTGGCAATCACCGAAGCGGCCCGCGAGATGCTGGTGGACACCTGCCAGCCCACGGACCTGCGCAAGATGCTGGAGGGCGGGCAGGCTCTCGACGAGGCACGCTGGAACACGATCCGGGACATGGGGCTGACCGGCATGTGCGCGCCCGAAAGCGCGGGCGGCCTGGGGCTTGGTCTGATCGACCTCGTCGGCATTGCCGAGGCTGCCGGATACGTCGCCCTTCCCGAACCGCTGATCGAGCTGGCCGGCGTCGCCGTTCCGCTGCTGACGGAACTTGAGGACAATCGCGGCTGGCTTGCCCGCACGATTGGCGGAGAGGTGGTCGCGGTGGGCCATCCGGCCAACCCCTTCGTCGCCGATGCCGACATCGCCGGCGCGCTGCTGCTCGATCACGGCGGCGAAGTCCATCTTGTCGAGCGCGACGCGGTTGAGCTTGTCCGCGAGGAAGGCTTCGATCCCTTCCGCCGCCTGTTCCGCGTCGACTGGACTCCGGACGAGGCAACCAAGGTCGCCGATGGCTGGAGCCGCACCGCGGATCGCGCTGCGCTGCTCGCCGCCGCGCAGATGATCGGGCTCGGCCAGCGGTGCATCGATATGGCGGTCGCCTATGCCAAGGACCGCAACCAGTTCGGCAAGCCGATCGGCAGCTACCAGGCCGTCAAGCACCTGTGCTCGACCGCACAGGTGAAGATCGAATTCGCCCGGCCCGTCGTGCAGGCCGCCGCGGCCGAATTGGAGATGGATAGCCTGCCCGCTCGCGCCCGTATCGCCCATGCCAAGATCGTCGCAGGCGAAGCCGCCGACCTTGCCGCGCGCACTTCCGTGCAGGTTCACGGCGCGATGGGTTTCACATGGGAAGTGGACGTCCACTTCTTCCTGAAGCGCGCCCACGCGCTGCGTCAGGCATGGGGCACACCCGCAGAGCACGTGCAGACGGTGATCGAACGCATCAGAACGGAACCCAGTGGGGCCGATTGCACCTTCGCCAGCGAGTTGGGCTGACGCAAGAAGCCCTCTCTCCCCTTCAGGGGAGAGGATAGCGCAGTTTGCTCCGGCAAGAGCTAGCGAAGCTTGGCGAGGGGGGACGTGCGCAATCACTACGCTGGAGAAGCCCCTCTCCAACTGCGGCTAGCACCCGCTTTCGCGGGCGTAAGCCTTCGTATCCTCTCCCCTGAAGGAGAGAGAGCCGATCAGGCTCCTTCCCGCACGCTCTTCAGGAAACGTCCGCGATCGACCTTGCCGGTTGCGGTGCGCGGCAGCGCGTCGGTGCGGAAATCGACTTCGCGCGGCACCTTGTAGATCG